>JBDTRM010000143.1:0-4855 GCA_039931675.1 Bacteroidia bacterium
TCAAAAAAATGCTCTCCCACAAAAATATTTTCCCCGACTTTATGGACAGACACTATTTAAATTTCTTTTTATCGGGCTTGCGATTATTGTAATTAAAGACTATGTGTATTTTCATTACAGAAAAGTTTCTTACAGAATGCAATAACCGTCAATGTCATCCGCCTTTGGCGGACTTCTGTGTTTGAAAAGGAATTCTTTAATAACACACAATTGTTTGATTGGAAGAAAATTCGTTTTCAAACAATCAATTGAACAAAATGCAATCATGCGTTCCTTTACACAGAAGGTTCTTTCAGAATGACATTCGAGTTTTCTTTTTTATATCCGGCTTAATTTAAATTGTTTTTTCTAATTTTCACCATTGAAATCTTATTTGAAAATCCAATTATAAAAATGCTGTTGTTACCCTGTGCAAATTGCAGTTTTAATAATGTTGTAAAAAGCGAGCTGCTTACATTTTGCAGTAACTGCGGCAAAAAGTTAGATAACAGTTACTCTTCATGGCAAGCAAAATATCCTAACCGTACCCTCAAGGACTGGTATGAACAGGTTTGCATTGATACTGATAAAAAGCAAACTGTTAACTATAGACGCAATCATCCACCGGCCAACAAAACAAAAATGCTTTTAATTATTGCGACAGGTTTTGTATTAGCAAGCGGCATTATTTATTATGCTGCTAAAAATATTTATCCTAAAGTAAAAACAGCATTCATAGAGTCGCAATGGAAAAAGCTTACTTATGGCGCTTTAGGTTTATATATTGAAACACCTGATGTCCTGTTGCCCTACCAGGAAAAACTTACTGATGATATACTCAAAAGCCTGCAGCGGGTTGAATATTATAAAAGCCGGGACGGAGCAACCGTAACAATTACCTTGACTAATGCGCAATACAACGAGGATATTGTAGCAAATGTTGATGGTTCGGCACAGGCTATTATAAACTCTTTTAAAAACGAAAAAACAAATCAGCACTTCAACTATACACAACAGCCTGTGCAGATAAACGGTTACAATGCTGTTCAGGTTAGCGGATCTTACATAAAAGACGGTGATGATATTTCTTTTCAATCGCTTATAGCCGGCAAGGCCAATTACCTGTACATAGTTAACATAGCATACTTCACTAAAAACATGAGAGCAAAAAACATTGCCCAACACATTGCAAAATCAATAGCCATTAAACGCGAAAACAGTGCGGGTTATTAGGTGTGGAAAGATAGAATGACGGGAAGGATTGAAGGATGGAAGATTGAAGGATGGAATGAATTGAGGCGCTACGTAATCCTGCAATCCTTTAATCCAATGGATCCTGGTTCAGACAATTGGAATGTAGGGCGCCAATATTGATAATAAATAGTTTGGCACTACATTAGCTTCAAATTTTACATTCTGTTTTGCTAATAGCATAAATCATTGTTTCTTTGCCGTGATTTAAATAAATCCAACACAATAAATCTTTATTAAAAATGAGCTCAAAATTAAAAATCGCAAACATTGGTATAAGCCTTTGTATTCTAACAGCATTTATCTGTGCATCCATGTCGCCCGCTGTTGCGCAACCCTGGACAACTCCTGAAATTGTATGGCAACATGCTTATGGTGGCACGGCCAAGGATGCAGTTAAAAAAATTCATCTTACCTCAGATGGTGGTTTCATTATGGTAGGCAACACTGCATCTAATGATGGTGATGTAACTGTAAATAACGGACTTTCTGATGTGTGGGTGATAAAAACTGATTCAGCAGGAATGATTCAATGGCAAAAAACTTACGGTGGCAGCGCGGCCGATTCAGGTGTAACCATTCAGCAAACTATTGATGGCGGCTATATTGTAGGTGCGCTTACTTACTCCAATGATTCAGGTATTACAGGTAATCATGGCAATTCAGATTACTGGATATTCCAGATTGACAGTGTGGGCACAACCCAATGGTCATATCTTTACGGAGGCAGCATGTATGACGACCTGGAGTCAGTAAAACAAACTGCAGACAGTGGCTTTGTAGTGATTGGCTCATCCAACTCCACTGATTTTGATGTTTCAGGTAATCATGGTTTGTATGATATATGGGTGCTCAGGCTTAACAAAACAGGCGGCATAAAATGGGAGAAATGCTATGGCGGCACAGCCGATGATTATGCAGGCGATGTGGTGCAGGCTATTGGTGGCGATTATACTATTGCAGGATATTCAGCTTCAAATGATAGTGATCTTACAGGCAATTTCGGAGGTTTTGATTACTGGATTTTAAAAGTGGATGCGCCATCCGATACCATCATCTGGCAAATAAATCTTGGCGGAACTTATGATGAAGTAGCTTACAGTATAGTACAGAACGCAGGTCAGGGTTATGTTATAGTTGGAGGCTCTAACTCTAATGATAGCGGCCTGGTTTCAAGTCACACAGGTGGCGTAGGCCCCACTGGCAATTACGATATATGGGTAGTGAAATTAACTAATACAGGCGGTAAAGATTGGGAAAATTCATTCGGAGGCGGCAAGAATGATCTTGGTTATAACGTGTTTCAGGCTTCAGTTGATAGCAGCTATACTATTATATGCAGGTCAAATTCGCCAATGGTTAATTTACATCCCACCAAAGGTAAAACAGACTTATATGTAATTAATGTAAACCGTCATGGAAACATCGAGTGGGGAAGAGCTTACGGTGGATCAGAAGATGATTTTGGTAATGGCATAGGATTATTGCCTAATGAGGAAATTATAGCAGCAGGTGGCACTTTTTCAAATGATTCAGATGTTACAGGCAATCACGGAATGTGTGATGCATGGGCTTTAAAATTAGGCACTGCAATTAACCTTAGTATTGTAGATTACACTCCTTATAATAATGGAATAGTAGGCGTTTATCCTAATCCGTTTAGCACCACAGCTAACTTAGTAATTAATACCGAAAGTCTTAATGGCAAAAAGAATATCCTGAATATTTATAACATGCAGGGCGAAGTAGTTAAGTCTTACGAAACCGGAAACCGCACTGCAATAACTTTAGATAAAAGTTATTTTACATCGGGTATGTTTTACTACCGTTTGGAGAGTGATGGCAAAGTAGTTTCAACAGGTAAGCTTATAGCTCAATAAAATTTAAACACTGAAATATTTAAAAGGAGCCGGACGAAAGTTTGGCTCTTTTTTTTGTTTATAGCAGTGGGTGAATTTGTTTTGTTATTGTATCTTTTATTCCGACACATCGAAATCTACCTTCAGTTTCATACATATTTAAAAACCACTTCAAAAAAAAATAAATAGTTTCAGACTACGATAATGTAAATCATAGTTTACACATTTGGGGCATTTTAATAATGCCATTTTAAAAACTTAATATTTATGAAACAAACATTTCGCTTAACTATTCTTTTTGTCTTTATATCGTTTACCCTCAGTGCCCAGCAATCGCAACAGCTTAACAGTGCTGAAATATTACAGGCGTTAAAAAAGTTAAACACTGTTGGTTCGGTATTATACATAGCTGCACATCCTGATGATGAGAACACACGGTTGCTTGGTTACTTTTCAAAAGAAAAAAATTTGCGTACCGGCTACCTTTCAATAACAAGAGGCGATGGCGGGCAAAACCTGATCGGCAAGGAACAGGGAGAACTGTTAGGACTAATAAGAACACAGGAACTTTTAGCTGCAAGAAGAACTGATGGCGCTGAACAGTTTTTTACACGCGCCAATGATTTCGGCTATTCAAAAAACCCTGAAGAAACTTTTGCTATTTGGAATAAAGACAGCATACTTAGTGATGTGGTTTGGACCATAAGAAAATTTAAACCTGATGTAATTATTTGCAGGTTTCCTACTACAGGCGAAGGCGGACACGGGCATCATACTGCATCGGCAATATTAGCTTTGGAGGCTTTTGATGCTGCTGCTGATCCGAAACGTTTTCCCCAACAGCTTGCCTATACCCAAGTGTGGCAGGCCAAAAGAATTTTCTGGAACACTTTTAATTTTGGAGGAACAAATACTACTGCACCCGATCAGTTAAAAATTGATGTGGGAGTTTTTAATCCTTTGTTGGGAAAAGGTTATGGTGAGATAGCTGCCGAAAGCCGTTCTATGCATAAGAGCCAGGGCTTTGGTTCTGCAAAAACAAGAGGAAGTTCCATTGAATATTTTAAACAACTTAAAGGTGATTCGGTAAAGACGGATGTGTTTGAAGGTATTGATGAAAGCTGGAAAAGATTTACATCAACAGCCAAATTGCAATTACTCACAGAAGCCTGCATAAATAAATTTGATGCCCAGCATCCTGAAAAAATTATTCCCGACCTGCTTGCTGTTTATAAGCAACTGCAACAGCTAAATGAAAGCGATGCCAGCATTAAATACTGGAAGCAACAAAAGCTAAAAGAAACCGAAACACTGCTGCTCAATTGTTCAGGTCTTTGGTTAGAAGCAAGCGTGACCGACTATATCGGGATACCGGGCGACAGCATAAATATCACTACACAAATTATAAATCGCAATAGTGCAGATGTTAAATTAAACAAGATTACTTTTTTAAATACCGATACCACTACCAAATTAGGTTTAAAAAATAACGAATTACTTTCTTTTAATCATAAGGAAAAGTTGCCTCTAAATCTTCCATATTCAAATCCTTACTGGTTAAATGAAAAGCACGATCCTGGAATTTATACAGTAAGAGATCCGCTGCTCATCGGCAAACCTGAAAATGATGCGGCAGCAGTTGTTGCATTTGACATTGAAATTAACGGAACTCCATTCACAATAAAACGAGGTTTGGTTTATAAGTTTACTGACCCCGTTAAGGGAGAAGTTTATCGCCCGTTTGAAGTGCTCCCGCCCGCCACGGT
>JBDTRM010000144.1:0-6118 GCA_039931675.1 Bacteroidia bacterium
CATCTGCTAATGAAACCTTGGTTCCTAATTCAGGAATTTTTCCATTAACTATTACTCTACCTTGCTCAATCAACTTATCAGCTTCTCTGCGCGAACACACTCCTGTTTCACTAATAAATTTATTTAACCTCGTTTGTTCATTCTTATGTTCCGACATCTTGCTATCTTAAGAAATACATTTAGATATTTAGTAATGACTCAAACATAGAAATCTTTTTTGAAAACTTTTCTAAATTATAAAACATTCACAAATTATAAAACATTCATTCAAGCTATTATTAATTATCATTTCAATCACAATTAGATTAGATTTGTTGACTGATAAAACACTAAGGTCATAAAAGAAAAAATGCTGATGAAAAAAAATATTACTTCAATTATTATTTTATCTTTAATTATCTTCTCAATTCATTTTTCTGATGCGCAGCCCGGCACTTTGGATGCAATATTTGGAACGGCAGGTAAAGTAACAACACCAGTTGAAAATGATAATGATGAATCTTTTGCAATAGCTATACAGCCTGATGGCAAAATAGTTGTGGCCGGGAAAGCAGTTAACAGCAGCGGCAATAATGACTTTGCTCTCGCAAGATATAATACTAACGGAACTCTGGATACATCATTTAGTAATGATGGAAAAGTTACCTTGTCGTTTACAGCCAATTCAGATTGTTATGTTAAAGGAGTAGTAATTCAACCCGATGGAAAAATTGTTATAGGAGGTTATTATGAGAACCTTGTAAACTCATTTTATTATTTCGCTGTTTTACGATTTAATGCGAATGGCACTCCAGATAATACTTTTGGAGCATCAGGTAAAGTTGGATTAGCAATCGGAACAGGTAATGATGCTGAAGCAAATTCAGTGGCATTGCAACCTGATGGAAAAATTGTAGTTGCGGGTAAAGCTTATAATCTGAATAACGATGATATAGCGCTCGCCCGCTTTGATACAAATGGAACAGTTGATAATACTTTCGGTACGGGAGGAAAAGTAATCACCCCGATTGGTGCATTAAGCGATGACATTGGGAATGCAGTTGCTTTGCAAACAGATGGAAAAATATTGGTTGGAGGCATTTCATATTTTAATACTATTAATCATTTTCTTATTGTTAGATATAATACCAACGGAACACTTGATACAACTTTTAACAGCACAGGAGTAACAACTTTAGTTGCTGCAAGTACTGGTAATACAGGTCATAGTCTTGCTGTACAAACAGATGGAAAAATTCTTTTAGCAGGCGCAGCTGCAAACGGTTCCGCTTATGACTTTTCAATATTACGAGTTACAACCACTGGAATTGCCGATGTAACTTTTAATGCAACGGGAATTGTGAATACAGATTTTACAAATTCATTTGATGAAGCAACTGGCATTGATTTGCAAAGCGATGGAAAAATTGTAGTGGGTGGGTATATTTATGATGGTAGCAATGACCTGTTCGCTTTATTACGATATAAAACTGATGGTACTATTGACAGCACCTTTGGTACTAATGGTAAAGTAGTAACTTCTTTTAATGCTAACGGTGCCGACTTTATAAATGCTTTGAAATTACAGGCAAATGGAAAAATTGTAGCAACAGGTTATACAGATAATGGCATCAATAATGATTTTGCATTAGCACGTTATAACAATGGTATCAGTTTAGGTATGGTTGATTTTTCATTTGGAAGCATTGCCCCTATTCTCTTTCCAAATCCGGTTAAAAACGAAGCCGTTTTAAAATATACACTTATTATAGATGAAAAATTAACCCTTACTCTACATGATGTTAGCGGCAAGCTGATCAAAACATTTTTCACTGATCAGAAAAAAAATTCAGGTGAAAACAGGGAGACACTAAATTTTGATAAAAGTATTACACCGGGTAACTACATTCTTGTAATGAAAAACAATTCGAGCAGAAAATCTATAAAGATCATTAAACAATAAAAACACCATTTTCAATTTCATAAAACCCAATTACCTTTTACCTTAATGAAAATATTTTTAATTTTATTTTTATCTGTGCTTCAATTTTCAATTGTTGATGCTCAAAATTCATGGTTGCAAAAAACAAATTTTGGAGGTATTGAGCGTGATGATGGTGTTGGATTTTCCATTGGCAATTTTGGGTATGTCGGCACAGGCAGAAACCCCTGGTTCGCTGTTACCAAAGACTTCTGGAAATATGATGTCACTAATGATGTCTGGACTCAGGTAGCCGATCTTGCCGGAAAAGAACGTCAGTATGCATGCGCTTTTAACATTGGTGTGAAAGGTTATGTACTTACGGGTATTGATAGCGGTAGTATTAATCTTAATGATGTTTGGGAATATGATGCAGCATTAAACTCTTGGACTGCCAAAGCAAATTTTCCGGGACACATTCGTTCTGCTGCAATTACTTTTGTTATTGGCAATAAAGGTTATTTTGGTACTGGTCGCGATGGAGGTTTGTTACTGAATGATTTTTGGGAATATGATGCAGGCAATGATTCATGGTTGCAGAAAGCAGACTTTGCAGGAAGTGCACGTTGGCTTGCAGCAAGCTTTGCTGTTAACAATAAAGGTTACATCGGTACAGGAGTTGACTCGGCAAATTTCTTTAAAAATGATTTTTGGGAATATGATCTTAGCTCAGATCAATGGACACAAAAAGCAAATTTTGGAGGCACTGCACGTCAATATGCCGAAGGCTTTTCAATACAACAGAATGGTTACATCTGCACAGGCCGCGATACCAATCTTAATTTTAAAAATGATTGTTGGCTCTATGATCCTTCGAATGACTTGTGGACACAGGTTGCTTCATTAGGAGGTGTAAGCCGCAGAGGAGTTTCATCTTTTATTGTAAACAACAAGGCTTATATCTGCACCGGAATAGATAGTTCATTTACACGCCTTAATGAACTTTGGGAATATTCACCTATAACAGGCATCGCTGAATATTTTGATGAGAATGTTATTTCAATTACAGTTGATCAGGCAAATCACCAACTACTGATTAATTTTAAAAATATTTTGAGAAACAATGTAACAGTTGCATTATACGATATTACCGGAAGAAGTATAAGTAACACAGTTATAAACCATCAATCTTTATTTATTATTTCAACTTCACAATTTAAGTCAGGCGTTTATTTTTTGCGGTTTGAAAATAATATCGGGCAGGTTATTAACAAAAAGTGTCTAATGATTGATTGATAACATCTGATTCCACTGGTAAAATATATAATCAGCTAAGTGTTCATAAACAAAATATCAAGTCAGGATTACCTTTTTGTTGTCTGAAAACAATTTGGTAAAAGGTAATTAAATAAGGGTAAATTTTTACGGATGTATATTAAATACTCTACGTTTGCTGCTCGCTTTATTACAACCCATATTTTGACCGCATCCAAAGTTGACCACAATAAACTCAATATCGCTTTTAATTATCCGCTACACCAGCAGGATATACCTGTTGGCAGAAGGTTGTTGTATATGGCGTAACACTATTAATAGATCATCGTCAGACCTGATATTAAGTTCAAATAAAACTCCCGTTTTAAAAAAAACTTTTTCAGGTCTTGTTTTTTTTATGGCGTTTATTTTGAGTTACTCTTGTTTTTCAAACAGCCTTACCTCATATTTATTAATCACTATTCTTATATCTATTGTATTGGTTTTTTCATCTGAGTTTAATACCGGATTTACGTAACAGTGGAATTCGGATTTTAACTACGACTAAAAAACTTTGAATTTTAGCCAAAACAAAATACAAAGTATCAATCCCTTTTATAAACCCATTATTAATAACCATTATTATGAGAAAAATAAACTATTTAATCTTTCATGCCAGTGAAGGTAAGAGTTACCTTTATTTGTCAATTCTTATCCTTTGTTGTTGTTGCTTAAATTATTCTGCAACCGCATCAGACAAAACTAACGGCTCAAACGCCAATACAACAATTACTTCTAAAACTTTAAACAATTCAAACTTACCTTTAGAAAATTTACTCAATTGTTCAATAACCGGTAACCTGTCATTTTGTGCAGGGGGTTCAACTCAATTATGTGCACCGGCTGGTCAAAGTACTTATTTATGGAGCAATGGTGCCAGCACACAATGCATATCCGTTACAAGTGCCGGTAATTACAGCGTTTCATACAGTGATGTAAATGGCACCACTGTTTGTAATGTAAACGTTATTTTAGACGTGCCCAATTGCTCTATCAAAGGCGATAATTATTTTTGCTACGGAGGTTCAACAACTATAAACGGTGAGCCCGGATATGCTTCCTATTTATGGAGTACCGGAGCCACTACTCAATATATCACTGTAACAACCGCTGGTACTTATACTTTGACAGTTACCAATAGTAATGGTTGTTCCAGTTCATGTTCAAAAAATGTAATTGCTAACCCGCTTCCAAATTGCACCATCACAGGTGGTAATTTTTGTCCGGGTGGTTCATCACAATTATGCGCTCCGGCAGGTGTTGGAGCTTATCTGTGGAGCACTGGTGTTACAACACAATGTATTACTGTAAACACACCGGGTATATATACAGTTACAGTAACTGATGCAAATGGCTGTAGCCAGAGTTGCAGTAAATCAGTTACTTATTATACTCCGCCAAGCTGTTCAATTTCAGGCAGCCTGTTTTATTGCCTCGGAAGTTCAACTCAAATTTGTGCTCCCGCAGGGCTTGCCTCTTATATATGGAATACAGGAGCTACAACACAATGTATTACTGTTACTCAAGGCGACTATACAGTTACAGTTACTGATGGTAATGGATGTACAAGTTCATGTACTGCAAAGGTTACCGTTCGTCAGCTTCCTGCCTGCTCTATTACAGGTAATACTTCAATATGCCCAGGCACTTCAACACAATGGTGCGCAGCTATAGCACCTGTTGGTTCAACCTATTCCTACGCATGGAGTACAGGTGCAACAACTCAATGTATTACTGTTTCAACAGCAGCTACTTATACAGTTACCATTACTAATCAATATGGTTGCAGCAGCAGTTGCTCTAAAACGCTTACCTTAAAAGCACTTCCAACTTGTACTATAACCGGCAACGGTTCTATTTGCCCGGGTGGTTCAACACAATGGTGTGCTCCTGCCGGTTTGGCTTTTTATCTATGGAGTACAGGTGCAACTACTCAGTGTATTACTGTTAGTGCATCAGGTACTTATTATGTAACAGTTACAAGCACCAATGGTTGCACTAAGAGCTGCAGTAAATCACTTACATTATATACAATTCCAACTTGTGCAATTACAGGTACTTTATCTTATTGCCAGGGTGGTTCCACTATAATATGCGCATCTTTAAATACTGCTTATTTATGGAATACAGGTGCTACAACACAATGCATAACTGCAACAGCTGGTGATTACACGGTTACTGTTACTAATGCTAATGGTTGTACTAACTCATGCACAGTTAAAGTTATCGAGCATCCAAATCCTTCTTGCTCTATCACAGGAAATAGTGCTATATGCCAGGGAGCCTCAACACAATGGTGTGCTGCTTCAGGTGCGGCTTCATACTCATGGGGTACAGGCGCAACTACGCAGTGTATTACTGTTTCAACAGCAGGTACTTATACTGTTACAGTTACTGATCAATATGGTTGCACAAGCAGTTGCAGTAAAACGTTAACTACTTATACTCCTCCAACTTGTCTCTTACCAGGTACTACTATTGCATGTACAAATAATTTACCGTCACAGTTATGTGCGCCTTTAGGTTTTGCTGGTTACTTATGGAGTAATGGAATAACCGATAGGTGTTTTGGTGTAAGTACGCCAGGGATCTATACGGTAACTGTTACTGATGCAAATGGTTGTACAGGAAGCTGCACTACCAATGTGATTACTTCACTCCCCCCTAATTGTACTATTACAGGTAATTTATTCTATTGCCAGGGTGGTAATACTCAAATTTGTTCTTCCGGAGGATTGGTTACTTACTTATGGAGCACAGGTGCTACGACTCAGTGCATTACTGTTACCGCTGGTGACTATACGGTAACTGTTACAGATGCCAATGGTTGTACAAGTTCATGCACGACTAAAGTTACTGAGCGTCCTAATCCTATTTGCTCTATTACTGGTAACGGTTCTGTAT
>JBDTRM010000145.1:0-14709 GCA_039931675.1 Bacteroidia bacterium
GATTTTGCTGCTGAGAAGCGCTGCCGTCACCAAATTTCCAAACATAGCTGCTTATTGTTCCTGATGAAACTGAAGATGTATTACTGAATGTTGTGGAATCATTCAAGCATCCTGTGCCTTTTATGAAATTTACTACAGGCAACGGATTAACAACTAATGTGGAAGAAAAGGAAATTGAGCACCCGTTTACATCACTAACAGTTACTGTATAGGTACCTGTAGTGTTAACTGAAATATTTTGTGTTGTCGTTCCGGTTGACCATAAATATGTGCTTCCTGCATTGGCAGCATTTAAAGTAGTGCTTGTTCCCTGGCATATTGATAATGACTGAACATTTGGAATTAATGTACTCATACCAACGGTGGATTGTCCTGTAGCTGTGCAACCAAAACTATTGGTTACAGTTACACTATAACTTCCCGCAGTTGAAGTAGTAATACTCTGTGAAGTGATACCGGTACTCCACTGATAACCTGCTCCGGGATTGCCAGCATTAAGAGTAACTGATGATGACGGACAGATTACAGGGTTGGTAAGATTGACAACTGGTAATTGATTTACAGCAATATTTACCATTGACGTATCCACGCAACCGTTACCATCTGTTCCAACAACAAGATAATATGATGATGACATTGGAGTTACATTTATACTTTGACCTGTAGCTCCCCCCGGTGACCATAAATAGGTAGATGCACCGGTAACTGTTAATGTTGCTGTCTGACCTTTACAAATGGACTGATTTGGACTTGCTGTAACTTGTGGTAAAGGAAAAACTGTGACTTGATTTTGTACGGTATCTGAACATCCGTTAGCATCATATACTGTAAGGTTTATAGAATAGTTACCTGCACTGCTATACGAAAGTGTAGGCGAAGTTGATGTGGAAGTTGAACCATTACCAAAGTTCCAGCTATATAAGCTGAGACCTGATGGTGTTGAAGTATTGACGAGATTCAACGCTTTTCCCTGGCAATCATTATTCACGGTAAAGTTTGCAGTTGGTGGAGTATTAATCGTTATGCTCTTGCAAATGGAATCAATGCAGCCATTGTTGGTTGTTGCCAATAAACAGACATTGTAAACTCCGGCAGTTGCATACTTGTGGTGAGGATTTTGCTGCTGAGAAGCGCTGCCGTCACCAAATTTCCAAACATAGCTGCTTATCGTTCCTGATGAAACTGAAGATGTATTAGTGAACGTTGTAGAATCATTCAAGCATCCTGTGCCTTTTATGAAATTTACAACAGGCAACGGGTTAACAACTAATGTGGAAGAAAAGGAAATTGAGCAACCGTTTACATCACTAACAGTTACTGTATAGGTAGCTGTAGTGTTAACCGAAATATTTTGTGTTGTCGCCCCGGTTGACCAAAAGTAAGTGCATCCTGCATTAGCAGCATTTAATGTAGTAGCTGCTCCCTTGCACATTGATAAGGACTGAACATTTGGAATTAATGTACTCATACCAACGGTGGATTGTCCTGTGGCTGTGCAACCAAAACTATTGGTTACAGTTACACTATAACTTCCAGCAGTTGAAGTAGTAATACTCTGTGAAGTGATACCGGTACTCCACTGATAACCTGCTCCGGGATTGCCAGCATTAAGAGTAACTGATGATGACGGACAAATTACAGGGTTGGTAAGATTGACTACTGGTAGTACATTCACAACAATATTTACCATTGCTGTATCCACGCATCCATTTACATCTGTACCGGTTACTATATAGTTTGTGTTAGCTGTTGGTGATACGTTTATGCTTTGACCAACCCCTCCCGGTAACCATGAATAGGTGGAAGCTCCGCTTGCATTAAGTGTAGTTGACTGACCTATGCAAATAGCCTGGCTGGGAGAAGTTGTTACTTGTGGTAATGGAAAAATGGTAACAACTGCCTGTGATGTATCAGAGCAACCTCTACTGTCAGTAACAGTTACTGTATATGTTGAATTAGCTGATGGCGAAACAGATATTGATGATGTTGTTTGTCCGCTACTCCACAGGTAAGATGCTCCTCCTGATGCTGTAAGCGATGCAGAGTTTCCGGGGCAAATGCTTTGACCCGCTATTGCATTCGCAATAAAAGGCATCGAAATAGTGACAGGAAGTGTAACAGAATCAACACAACCTTTATTAGAAGTAACTAACAGTGTAATATTATAAGGGCCTGAAGCAACGTAGGTCAGGCTTGGGTTTTGAAGAGTTGATGAAAGCCCGTTACCAAATGTCCAACTCCAGTTATTGATAATACCGGTTGAGTTATCTATGAGACTAACTAATCCTCCCGCGCATAGTCCTCCACCGGTAATTGTAAATGCTGCAACAGGAAGTGGGAAAGATATCACAGGATATTGAACCGTGTCCGTGCAACCCAAAGAATCAATCACAATAAGGTTTACATTATAAGTTCCTGCATTAGGAAATGAAAGCACAGGAGATTGTAATGTTGAAGTTGTTCCGTTTCCAAAGTTCCAGCTATAAGAATTTAAGTTGGCCGGAGTAGAGGTATTAGTGAGGTTTAATGCTTTTCCCTCGCAATCATTATTCACTGTAAAGTCTGCCGAAGGTGGTGATTGAACAGTAATGTTTTTGCAAATGGAATCATTACAACCAAGGGTGCTGCTTACTTTAAGACAAACATTATAAGTGTTTGCTGAAGCATAAACATGAAACGGATTTTGTAATGTGGATGTGCTCCCATCACCAAAACTCCACTTGTAACCTGCAATAGCACCAATGGTAGCAACACTTGCATTTGTAAAACTCACAGGACTATTAATGCATGAATTTGTATTATTGAATGCGGCAGAAATTCCTGAATTAAGAAGTATCTTAACAACATCAGTTGCAGTGCAGAAACCGTTACTAACAGTTACTGTATAGGTACCAGGACTCACGTTTTGCGAAGCAGCAGTTATACCATTACTCCATAAGTAAGTATAACTTCCCGTAGTGGTAGAACCGGTAGCAGTTATTGTTGCAGTGCCTCCGCAATTTACCGTTTGATTGGGACCTGCATTAGCTGTTACATTTACCACAGTAAGGCAAAAGGAGTAAATCTGCGAACCAAGATACGGACATGCATTATCTTGAACTCTTACAGTAAAACAATGAGGAGTAGAGGATACATCAGTTGATGTAGGTGTCCAGCAAAAGGTAGAAACAGGGTGAGGAGATCCTACAGAATTCAACACTCCACCGTTTATGGATTGATCCCAGGTAACAGTAAGATTTTGACCGCTATCAAGATCATTTGAATAAATATCAAAACAAAATGGCTGGTTAGCGCAAATAGTTGCAGAAAAATTATTCGTTCCGTTAATGCCGGATAGATTCGGAATTGTGTTGGTGCATGGAGTTACTGTGATCTGCATGTCGCGTTCCACTTCACCTATAAGCACTCCGTTTCTATATTCCTGGATTAAAACCGCCATCACCGTTACTTCAATTGATTGCGGAGTAGCACAAAAATCTCCGGTTAACGGATTAAATGTCATTGCAGGAACAGAATTCATTGGCTGAGTAGCACTGTAAGGAGGAATGTAAGTAACAGGAACACCGCCTGTACCAAGAGGATTTATAAGTGAATAGGCCAAAGAATCGCCATCAGGATCATAAGCGCCATGGTTATAGCAAAATTGCTGACCCGCACATACAAAGGGAACAGGCTTATTCATAAAAGTAGGCGAATTATTGCAGGGACTGATTGTATTGTTGAGCATGGAGTGAATGTAAATTTGCTCGTTAAGCGGATTTACAATAGTAGATATAGCCCCGTTACGGCAGCAGAGATTATAACTGAAACCCCAGTCAGGACATTGTGACGGAAGTGTAACAATGCCTTCATAAATCCATTCTCTTATCCCTGTAAAAGTGCCGCCATTACAAGTTGAAGTAACACTTGTGCATATTGGTGTTATTTCCACACCCGTACCCGGGATTGGAAGCAAGACCACATTTAAAGAATCACCGCACGATATTGAGTGTATGTTAATAGTTACATTAGAGGGTGCCGCAATACCTGAGCAATCGCGATAAAAAGAAAGACGCAGCTTGTAATTATTTCCACCGAGGCAGGTGTATGTAAGATCGGCACCCATGCTATGAGTGGCATAAGCTGTTTTTGAAAAAATGCTCAACAGCACAGCAAAACAAATAGTTAATGAAAGTCTGTAATTCATGGTAGAAAAGGATTAATAAAACTCTCTCATTTCTTTTGACTTTCTGAAAGCGTTTTATGGGGTAATTGATTTACATTAATAACTTTTAACCTTGGCAGTCTTTTTATAAAAAGGGTGACTTAAAGCAGGTTAAAAAATCATTTTGATAGGTGAAAATACATTAATTATAGGTCAAATATAAATAAATAAACTTAACAAGCAATATTTATTTGTGATTATTTTCGGTTGGAGGGTAGAAGATTAGTGTTGAATTTGCATTGTTTGATTGATATTGAACCAGATTAATTATCATAACATACTTACGTTGTATCTACCATTTATTAATAGTTTTGTTGACGATAATAAAAAGTTGTTGTCAATTCTATTGGGGAAGTTGCATCACTCAAAATGACAAGTGGAAAACATAGGACAGTTAAACATAATTCAAGAGCTAAGACAGCTTAACGACAACCTCGCACTTTGGTTGACGGAGAGTAATGACGGGCAGACATTTGAGGTTTTGACAATCAAACAAAACAAGACCTACCAAACTTTACTTGACCGACTTCTTAAAAATGAAATTCTTCCGTTAGTCAACAAGGACATTGACGGCATACAAAAAATTATTCGTGCTGACTTTGACACGAAAACGAAAACTCACTACATCGTTTATCAGCACAACGACAATCTTCAACCAATTTGCATCCCGACAATTAAAGCACTTAAATCTTTGTTGACAGGGCTTGACAGTTTGAAGAAACAAAACCGTTTCGGTTTTGTGATTTCTGACGAAACCATAATAACAAATCAAAGCGAAGCGAAGCTTCGCTTTGTCGGTTTATTTGAGTTGTTCAAACAGCAGAACCTTCTCAATAAAAATTTTCTTGCACCCGAACTTTCAGACACAAGACCAAATTTTCAATCCGACATTTATTCTGTTTTCAAATGTTTTGAAGCTATTTTAGAAAGTAATCAAGATGAAACCCTGAAAGAGATTTTTGCAAAATCTCTTTCAGAAAAACGGACAAGCCGTTTTTCTAAGTATTCGGAAATTTTGGAAGAACTTGAAAAGGTTAAGGTTACAGCAAATTCCATTCATCAAAGCGGACAGACTGCTATCAAAGTTGTTGTAAAGTCAGAGGACAGAGAAACCTTTTTGCCGACACTTAATGAAATGAACAACACTTGTTATTTCTTACTTGAAAGAGACCTTTCCAAAGACAAAGGGCAAATCACAGGGCAATTTTCAACGAAGAATTATAACGGTAGATTTTTTGCCGATACAGCAGGACACATTTTTATTCCAGTTCAAGGAATAAAACGCCAACCTTTTGTTAAAGCAATTCAACAAGGGTTCATTGCTGACTACGGATTTGATTTTAATCCTTTGCAATACTTTGATAGTTTCCGTTACTTCTACAACAAATGGGAACATCTAAATACAATTACTGAACTCAACCAAACAAAACAGGACTTACTAAAAAAGTGGCAAACACTTCCCGACCAAGAAAGAGAATTCATTGAAGAAAATGCTTTCAAAGCAAAATATATTGAACGTGAAGAAAGCAAGAACAACCCTGCAAACATTCGGTTTACGCTAACAGAAGAGTTTAGAAATTGGGATAAGTTGAAAGAATTGAAGCGAAACGAAGTGAACCTTTCTATTGATGATAAAATAATTGGAAAAATTCAGGACTACAATCCTTCGGATTGTTTCCTTGTTATCAAAGACGCAAAAATTACCGTTGATGAAATTCCAGAGAATGGCGACTTACTTCAAGATGTGAGAATGGAAACAAGTCAATTCAAAAAGCAAGTTGAAGCGTGCAAGAAATTTGAAAACAAAGACATTGTAAATCCAGAGTTGTGCGGAATACTTGCAACACCTGAAAGAATTCCTGAACCGAATAGAATTGATATTGACTATGACGGTTTCATTAAACAAGTCATAAATAAAAATCTTAAAACAGACCAAACACAAAGAGAAGCAGTGCTTGAAGCCCTGCATTACAAACCAGTTTATTTAATTCAAGGACCGCCAGGAACAGGTAAGACAACTGTAATAGTTGAACTCATTCAACAAATCATCTCACAAAACAGCAACACAAAAATTTTAGTTACATCACAATCAAATTTAGCGGTTGACAATGTTTTGGAACGATTACCCGAAAATATTTTGTTTATGCGTTTGGCAGCAGACGAGGACAGAATTAGCAATGAAATAAAAGAACATTCATTTCAAAGCAAACTCAAACATTGGGTGAAAGACACACAAGAAAACTCTACCGAGTTTTTTCAAAAGCATTTTCAAAGCAAAATTAAGGACAAGGCATTAATCAACTTTTACAACCTCTATTCAAACATCAAAACAGAAAATGATACTGCCTTCGGCAATTTTAATAATCTGTTGCGTATGCAGAACCAATACATCAAAGAACTTTTTGCCAAAGCAAAAAACTTCAAAGAGGTTGAACAAATCTTTAATGAAAAACTGGGCAAAGAATTTCAGCACTTAAAGACAATCCAAAAAGATTGGTTTGCTTTTCTTTCCAATGCAGACACAGATGAGGGAGCAAAGAAAAAATCAATGCTGAATGACGGAAGCAACGAAATTGATTTGCGGACTGCATTTGTAAAATCTGTAAATGTTATCGGTGCAACTTGTATTCACATTGCAAGCAGTCAATACAGCAAAATCAATTTTCGTTTTGATTATGTGATAATGGACGAAAGCAGTAAAGCATCACCAGCCGAAAATCTTGTTCCGATAAATATGGGCCAGAATATAATTTTGATTGGCGACCACAAACAACTGCCACCAGTAATAACAAGAGAAGAAGCAGTAAAGCAAAAAGTAAAAGACAAGTTAGAGGACAACGGACTTGATATTGAAAAAGAGTTTGGCGAAAGTTTATTTGAAAAACTGATTACAGCATTTGAAGCAAATGAGAATTTACACAGCTTCATAAAAATGTTAGAAATTCAGTATCGAATGCCAAGACAAATTGGAAATTTGATTGGTAGATTTTTTTACAACGGTAAATTGAAAAATCCCGACATCAAACTACTTCCAAGCTTTGATAAGGATAAATTTCACGAACTGAAATTTAAGAAGCCAACGGCTTCAATCTTTGACACAGCAACTGACAAGGAAATTGACGTTCCTAATTCAGTTGTGTTTATCAGCACTTCTAACCAACCAAATCCAAACGACAACGACAACAAGTTTAACAGGAGTAACGAGTGCAACAAGAACACGATTAAAGAAATATTAAAGCAACTCAACAAACTTTATCCCGACAATTTGAAAAGAGAAAAACCCTTGACAATTGGAGTGATTGCAGGTTACAGAGGACAAGTAAATTTATTGAAAGACAGTATTGATTTACAACTTTACAAAAACTTCGTAACGATAGACGAAGAAGGAAAAGCAGAGCCATTGATTGAGATAAACACAGTAGATAAATTTCAAGGAGCAGAAAGGGACATCATCATTTACGACATTGTAAAAAGTAGTAAAGGCGGAAGTTCAATTGGTTTCCTTGATGACTACCGAAGAATAAATGTTGCCTTTTCACGAGTGAAAAGGTTGTTGATTGTTGTAGGCGACAGCGAATATATTTTGAAAAGAGCAACGCTAAATCCAAGTGGAAAATTTACAGAATTTAAACTCAAAGAAATTGTTGCCGAACTTGACAGACAAGGTGTAATTGTTCACAGCTTAAACGAAATGATACAATGAGCAGGGAACAAAATAAACCGAACAATAAATTCCAAAAGGAATTTGAAATGTTTAAACCAAATCATGTCAACTATGAATTGAAAAACATTTTTGAAATCTATTTGCCGTTTTGGTTTTGCAGACAGAATGTAGTTGTTGAAAGAGAAATTGAAATTGACCGTTTCAGTAAAATCATTTTGCAAACCATTCAAAATGGTTTTACAAAACATTCTGAAGTATGTGAGTTTTTAGGAGTAGAAACAAATTCATTTGTAACAACTCAATTTCATTTCCTTCTTAAAAATGGTTTGCTGAATGAAACACCAATCAGCAACGGCACAGAATATGAAATCACTTTTGAAGGTTTCTCTTTCCTTGACAGGAAAAAGAAAATCACAGCAGTTGAAACAGTAGAGTTTGAATATTTCTACAACGACTTGACACTTGAATTTTTGGACAAGCATCGTTTTGATTTTGTAGTAAACGACTTGACAAAAGAATATGTGGACACAAGCAAACCGCTTGACACGAAAAACATTTCAGAGGGAAAGAGAGCAAAGTTTTCGGGCTACCAAGTTTTACAAACAAACTTGCTTCCACCAAACAGAATTGAAATTCCTCACAAGAACAAACCTTACAATCTCAACAAAGTTGAGCTTGCAAACTTCTTCAACAAACAATTTCAAGACAAATCATTTTATGATTTTGAGAGCAACAACATTGAAACGCATAAGCGTTCAATTTGCTTTTTAGCTTTTGAATATGAGGACAACACAGGAGTAAAAATTTACGACATCAGACATTTTAAAAAAACAGTAAAAGAATTTGACAGACATGAATTAGAGGAGAAACTTACAAAGCAGACGACTGACTTTTACAAGAAAAATCCATTGACGAATGAATAGAAGAAGTGACGATAAAAAACATCAAATTGCTCCGAATACTATTTGTAAACTTATGAAACAACTACTAACCCAATCCTTTTTCTAATCTTCAACCTTGCCTCCGCACAAAATTTCTCCTACCCCACAATTAAAAACGAAGGACAAACAATTGCAGACTTTATCCCCAAAGGCTGGATACTTCTCGACTCTGCCAGTGGCGATTTGAATGGCGATAAAAATGTTGATGTTGCTTTTATACTTCAACATTCCGACAGTGTAAGTATTATTAAAACAGAAGACGGTTTTTCAGACACAGTATCAACATCTTCTTATGACAGAAAAATTAAAAATAAATTCAAAATCAAATTTTACTCTTGCCCCTCTTCATCCTGCATTTTTTTCAGGATGTTTTTAATGTGGTCTTCCAAAGTTTCACCGGGCTTTGCCGTAGAGTTTTCAAAAGCATCGGCAAATGAATTGATGAGGTTAAGGTTGCGGTTAAAATTATAAGCTAATTTTTTTTCATCGCTTGTTTCCCAGTATTCACCTTCATCACTGAGTTTGAAATTTTCAAAATATTTTTTGCTGATGTACCTGAATAAGTCAATCACAATCTTATGAATTTCAACACTTGAATACTGTGTTTTTACTGATTGTGTGTAGAGATATAATTCCTCATCATATTCTTTGCTGCCTCCGTAAAACTTTAAATGCATCGGAGAACTCAGCCTGCCGTTTGATAAAAAGCTCATGAAAACAGTTTCACAACCGGGTGGTGTAAAACACAAGCCGTAAATGTTATCGGTGTATTTTTTGCTGCCTAACTGCTTAGCATCAAAATCATTTTCAAAAAGAAAGTATTTCCAGTTATTCGCTTCAGCAACTTCCTTTACCTCTTCAATCATTTTGGGTAAGGATTCGCTTTTTTTAAAATTTCCGCTGTAATGAAATGAAAGTCCCATCGGTTTTAAATTATTTATTTGTTTTGTGTTAAGTAAATTAAGATTGCCACTAAGGCACTAAGACACAAAGAAAAGAAAGGTATAACTAAACCTTCGTGTCTTTGTGTCTTAGTGGCAATATTCTTGATTCGCATTAATTACAAATTATTAAAAAAGTCAAACATTAACCTCACACCTATACCGGTTCCGTTTTTTCCGCGATAGCTGTCATTGGCTTTTGACCAGGCCGGGCCGGCAATATCAAAGTGCATGTAAGGATAATCAACAAACTTATTCAGGAAACGCCCTGCTGTTATTGCACCCGCATTGGCACCGCCAACATTTTTTATTTCTGCTATATCTGATTTTATCAGTTCATCATACTCTTCCCAAAAAGGAAATTCAGCGAGGCGTTCAAACACATTGTTGCCGCTATTTACTAAACGCTTTTTAATGTTGTCATCTGCAGTACCCATGCAAACTATTCCGAAATGACCGATGGCGGCAGCCGCTGCACCTGTGAGTGTAGAAAACTCGCAAACCAATTTCGGTTCATATTGTTTTGCAAAATGCAATGCATCAGCCAATATCATTCGACCTTCGGCATCGGTATTTAAAACTTCAACTGTTAATCCGCTCATCATTGTAATTACATCACCGGGCGTGTAAGCATTGCCACCGGGGCGGTTATCAGTTGCAGGAACCAAACCAACAATGTGAACAGGCAATTTTGCTTTTGCCATTGCATAAATTGTAGCGCCAACCAATGCGCCTCCTGCCATATCGCACTTCATATAATCCATGCTGTTAGCAGTTGGTTTTAAACTTAAACCACCTGTATCATATACCACACCTTTACCAACTAGCACGTAAGGTTTTTTATTTACAGGATTACGCGGCTTGTATTCCATCACTGTAAACGTAGGTGGTTCAGGGCTTCCAAGATTAACTGCAATCAAGCCGCCCATTTTCAAACTTTCTATTTTTTGTTTGTCAAAAACTTCCACTTTAAAACCTGCATCAGTGCCTAATGCAATAAATGAATCCGCAAGTTTTGTTGCGGTTAGATACATTACCGGCTCGTTAACCAAATCGCGTGCTATGCAAACTGCATCGGCTGTTATTTTAAGTTGCTCTAACTTTTTAGGTTTAATTGCAGGGCATTTAATTTTTACTGTTGTGAATTTATTACGATCCTTATCAATGTCTTTTTTATATTTTAAAAACTGGTAATTGCCGAGAGCAATTCCTTCAGCGTAAGCAAGCAATTCGTTATCCATTTTATCATCAATCAAAACCACACTTTCCACTTTCATTTTATTCAACATGCCAACCAAGCTATCACCCGCTTTGCGAATTGATTCAATGGTTTGATGGTTCTTGTCTTTCTTTTCAATCAACTGCACAAAAACATAACGGCTGAATTGATTCACCATGATGAGTTTTTTATCTGCTGCAAGTTCGTTGGTAACAAAGGCTTGCTCAACATCATTAAAATAATCGTGATCAAACTTCTTTTTGTCTTTGGTAAAAATTACCACGTTATCGGTTTCAGCGTATTTTGAAGTTAATTGCATAGAAGTGTTCATAGCAGCTATTTTGTTTGAGTGAATTTAATTAATGCAAATGAAAACAATTTTTGAAAAGGAAGGCTGCATTATTTTTAAACTGCGTAAAAGCAATCCTTAACGGGCAATAAAAAACCTCCTGCTTAATACTGGAGGTAATTGAGCGCTTGTTAAATAGATTCTAAAACCTTCTTAGCCCAGGAATCAGTTCTCCATGAAATCCATTTAACAAGTGCAATGAATTAAATGAATTATTGCACAATCAACTTACAATTCCTATCAAGCCCGTTATAAGTAACGCTTACCGTATAGACCTCTTTGGCCAATGTTGACAAATCAAGTTTGTAATTGTTGCCCAAGCGAATGCAATCTTACATAGAATTTAAATCCTTGACTTTATAATTCAGAAGTGCATTTAAAAAAACGATTAAGAAAAAAAGCGTTCCGATAATTTCACAGAACGCTTTTTTAAAAAGTAACATCAGATGATTTTATTTTGTCAACTCCATCTTCTTGCTATCAACCTTTGCACCATCTACAATTAATGAATACAAATAATTACCTGCAGCGAATTCATTTGCATGAATAATAATTTCTCCAAATCCTGCATTTTTAATATTGTATGATTTTAACTGCTGTCCTGATAAATCAGTAATAATTATTTGCGCTGAATGGAAAGAGGAAGGAATGTAAAACCTGATAATTGATTTTTCAGTAAAGGGATTCGGCTGATTTTGTTCCAGCCGTGGCATATCGCTGCTTGCGGGTTTAATGACCTGGGGATTATTTTCCATTTTCTCACAGCATTGGCTTATCCATCCTGTCAGTTGAAACATCTGGTTTTTAAGCTCATTGATTTGCTGCTGCTGATCGCTTAATTGCTTTTGCTGTAAATCAATTAAAGAATCTTTATGAGTAATTTCCTGCTGTTGTTCTTTAATTGCATTTACAATAGGCACCACAAACTCAGCATAACGCAGGCTGTAAAAGTCTTTATCGTTTTGAGGTTTGCACAATCCGCTGAAATCAGTGTGCAAATCATTTAATGCCTTTTCCACTTCCTGTGCAATAAATCCATGGTAATATTGTGCATCTGCTCCATGACTAATAAATTTATAAGCAACAGGACGCAGCTTCATAATGAAATCAAGACCGAGATTATAATCTTTAACATCTTTCTTCAGGCGTGCATCACTGCCTGCACTCCAATTGACCTGCCCGCCAATATGAGTAATATTTCCATCGCCTATTCTTACATCATTATCAAGCGCAGATGTAGCACCGCTTCCGATAATAGTGGTGTTATGCACAGTGCCTGTAAGATTATCAGCACTGCATCCGATAAAAGTATTTGAATAGCCGGTAGTATTATTGTACCCTGCATGATAACCAAGAAATGTATTACAATCCGTTGTTGTATTATAACCTGCAGCGTTTCCGAAAAAAGAGTTAGATGATCCGGAAGTATTTAAGTAACCCGTAGTATAACCATAAAATGTGTTGGTATTTCCCGATTTATTTGTAAATCCCGAATTCCAGCCTGTAAATGTATTTCCTACAGCAAAACTGTTATAACCTGCATTGTATCCGATATAAACAGCACCAGCTATTACATCCGAACTCCGTCCGGCTTTGGTACCTATAAAAACATTTTCTTGTCCTGTCATATTGAGGTACCCGGAACTATCACCAATAAAGACATTATCATTTGAATTGTTGTTTTTTCCGGCAACAAAGCCTAAAAAAGTATTTCTTGTTCCCGTTGAATTGGCAAAACCACTATAAGCCCCGATAAAAGTATTATTATTAGCAGTCGTATTACTGAATCCTGCAAAGCCACCTGCAAAAACATTATACGATCCGCTACCATTAGCATGTCCCGCCTGATCACCAAAAAATGAGTTGTTGGTTCCTGTAGTTCCAATGCCAACGCTATTACCTACAAATGTATTAACGCTTCCCGGAGAAGCAGCATTGCCTGTTCCAATTCCAAGAAAGAGGTTTTCAGCTACTGCATTGCCGATCCATAAAAGCCTTGCAGAGGCTCCCCCCTGGCTTAACATCAGGTTGCCATTCATGTATATATTCTTCCATCCTTTTGCACTTGCTCCAAGATCAATTGTATTGTCTGAGGCAGCAATGAGACTTTGGCTTATTGATGTAGGAGTTAAATTACTTAAAGCAGTATTGGCGACTCCACCACCACTTATAGTATTCCAGAATAGATGTGCGCCCCCATCAGTAACCAAAACCTGTCCGCTTATGCCATCGGAAGCTGGAAGCGTATAAGTAGTACTAACGCCCAAGCTATCGGGGGATTTTAACGCAACAAAGTCAGCCCCATTACCATTTAATTCTTTAAACCGCAATGCCCCTGTATTTCCTGATGCTGAAGGATTTAATGTGAGCGCATTACTATTGTCTGGTGTAATCTCTAATTTGGCAGAAGGCTGATCGGTACCTATACCAATATCACCACCATTAGTAATTACCATTCTTTTATTGGATGCAGTAAAAAAATCCAATCCGCTTGGGTTTAAGCTGGCATTATTACGGTCGCTGGTAATTCCTTCTCCACTGTTGCTGCCAAAACGTAATCCGTTATTAAACGAACCGTCACCGGTTGCACCTTCATCCACTACAAAATTATTCCTCGCTTTAACATCTCCCGTATAGGTCCATGTGAGAGAATAAGGATTACCTGTGGTTCCTAATCCACCACCATCATAACCAATAATAGCGGGTCCATCCACATCGGCAGCGTACCCTATCGTATGATCATTATTTCCTCCATCGCGTAAATGAATAGGATGATCATTTAATGCGATGTCTCCATTTATATCTAATGTAACTGCGGGTGAAGATATGCCTATGCCAAGCCGTCCATTAGAGTTATCCCATTTTAAATTGCTGTTTGAAGTGAGTGTATTGGCACCGTTATAAAATGCAATTTGTGTTGCTGTTCCGTTACCGGTAAGCGCATTTGTTCCGGGAGCGGTAATCCAGTTCATGATTCCTGAGCCGTTGGTTGAAAGCACCTGGCCATTACTGCCATCAGCAGCAGGCAGCGTATATATCCGGTTAGCGGTTATGTTGTCGGCTGCTTTAAATCCCGTATAATTTAAACCATTGGCAGAAAGTTCATCAAAACGGATTTCACCGGCACTGCCAGCAGCAATTCCGAAAGGCTGAATGTTGATTGCATTAGCTGTTGAAGGAAGTACATCAAGTTTAGCGTTGGGAGATAATGTTCCTATTCCCACGTTGCTTGTATTATTGTTGTAAATATTACTACCGTTAGATGTCCATACTGAATTGATAGTACTACCGGTCAAAGAAATCCCTGTTCCTGCTGTATAAGTTGTACTGCTGTCAGCAGCCGGTTCCCATTGCAATGTGTTAGAATTATATTTCAACACCTGCTTGTTAA
>JBDTRM010000146.1:0-9966 GCA_039931675.1 Bacteroidia bacterium
CCGGGCAGGTGCCACAAAAGAATAATGATTTGCCTTTTTAATAATGAAAATTATTATAGGTTTGTAACTTCATTTGCAACCGCCTTTACTTATGACACCATTAACTTTAAACTATCAGCAGACATCGGCAAAAGATATTATGCAAAGGGTAATTGAAAATAATACCCATTATCTTGCTGTGAAGGCTTACCAGGACCAACTGCGCCTTATGAATTACAGTGCCAATACACTCGCAGTATATATAAGCTGGTTTGGTATATTCTTGAGTTATTTCCCCAATCACCGGCCATCGAAAATAACACGGGATGAGATAATGGCATTTTTACTTCAATACCGAAACACAAAAACATGGAGCGCCACTGGACAGAATCAATTTATAAGCAGTATAAAATTCTTTTATGAAAAGGTTTGCAAAATGCCCATCCAGGTTTATGACATACCAAGAGCACAAAAGCCAATACAATTGCCAACTGTATTTGCCGAAAGCGAAATACTTGCCATAATAAATGTTACAGAAAATGTAAAACATAAAATGATGCTATGCCTCGCCTACTCGGCCGGGCTGCGCGTGAGTGAAATAGTTAATATGAGGATACAGGATATAGACTCGAAAAGAATGGTGATAATGGTGAGGCAGGGTAAAGGGAAAAAAGACAGAATGGTTATGCTGAGCGAAAAAATTTTGGTGATGCTGCGCGAATATTATAAAAGCTACAAACCGGGTTTCTGGATGTTTGAAGGTGCAAACGGCTATCAATATAGCACACGCAGCGTGCAGGAAGTAATACAGCAAGCCAAACACAAAGCAGGGGTAAAAAAGAAAGGAAGCATACATGCCCTGCGCCATTCCTTTGCAACGCACCTGCTCGAAGGTGGAACAGATTTATTAAGCATAAAAGAATTATTAGGGCATAACAGTTTCAGAACAACAAGCATCTATCTGCATGTGAGCAAAAAACACATTAGCAAAATACAATCTCCAATAGACAAAATAATATAAATGCGTACATCTTTTAAAATACGAGTAGCGCATATCCGCACAAAAGTGTTGGATATGCGCTATAAGTTTTATATTCGTAGCGCATATTTAAGAGTTATACGCAACCCGTTGGCGACCCAGCAACTTCCAACAGTGTGCAAGAAACGAACGACTCATTGGAAAAAAAAATTTTGGCAATGACAACAGAAAGAAGGCATAAAAACAATTTCCTGATTGTCGGAATTGGCGCATCAGCAGGTGGTGTTCAACCTATCAAGACGCTTTGCTCACTGCTAACTAAAGATTGTTACGCAGCTTATATAATTGTTCACCATTTTCCGCCTGGAAAGAAAAGCGAGTTAACGTTGCTATTATCCGGAATATGCAAATTGCCTGTTATGAATATTAAGGACAATGACACTATTATGCCTTATACTATTTATGTGCTTGAAATAAATGAAAACCTTGCAATAGCGAATAATAAATTTAAAATCAGCAAAAGAAAACATGGCAAGAACGAAACAATAAATTATTTTTTTTCATCTCTTGCTGTTGTAGCACAGCACAGAGCTGTTGCAATTGTTTTATCAGGGGCAGGCAGCGATGGCGCTGAAGGATGCAAACAAGTAATAGAAAACGGAGGCAGCGTAATTATACAGAACCCCGCTTCAGCACAACATGAAGGTATGCCGCTCAACAGTATTCATCATGAACATCACGAATACATCTTGTCACCAGAAGATATGCCAGCAGCAATAACACGATTGCAATCACAACTGCAAACTTGAAACAGTATCGCCTTGAACGAGCAGTCGGGTATGCGTATAACATAAAGATTAAACGAAATAAAAAATAATTGGGCATTGAGAACAAGTACAAACATTGGTGTTTCAAACAAACAGTTGAACAAGTACGAACAGCCCGGTTTCAAACCCCAATTATTTTTTACTTCGTTAATCCCTGAGGACGTTATCGGCCATTTTAACGCTGCGAATAAACATTGTACTAACATCAAACAGTAACGCGATGAACAAACGAATCTACTTAATCATTTTATTGTTGGCATGCAGAATTTGCAGTGCACAAACACCTAATTGGCAATGGGCATATTGCGGAGGGGGTAACGGGCATGATATGGGCAGAGGAATTATTACTGATGCTTCAGGAAATATTTATGCAACCGGAAATTTTGACCCGCCCTCAATAACCTTTGGAAGCATAACACTTGCTGCCACTGGTGCAAGAGATGCTTTTGTTGTAAAGTATGATGCATCAGGTAATGTCAAATGGGCTAAAAAATTTGGAGGAATATATAGTGAATCAGGGTTGGCAATAACTGCTGATTATTTCGGAGGTATATATATCACCGGCACATTTAATAGTCCTTCTATCATTTTTAATAATGATACCATAATAAATAATGGGATAGGAAATGTTTTTATTGCAAAATTCGATTCATCGGGAAATGAAATTTGGGCAACAAGTGCTGGTGGCACAGGTTCGGGTGCAGCATACAGTATTGGTGTTGATGTATTTGGAAATACATGTATAACTGGAAAATATAACAGCCCGACAATTACTTTCGGTAGCACAACTTTATCCAACAGTGGGCAATTTGACGTTTTCATTGCAAAATTTGATGCAAGTGGCAATCCTTTATGGGCGAAAAAGGCGGGAGGAAATGGTGTTGAGGAAGCATACAGCGTTTGTTCAGATTTAGTTGGAAATGTATATGCAACCGGAAGTTTCTGGAGCGATTCAATAACAATTGACAATACAACAATAGGCAAGGGTGGATGGGCAAATCTTTATGTAGCTAAGTTTGACGCTTCGGGGAATATGCTCTGGCTCAAAAGCGCAGGAGGAGTTACAGGCTTTGAATCAGCTTTATCATTGGCAATGACTATTGACAATAGTGGAAACTCTTATATTACCGGAGTAATTAGTGGTACGGGGATAACATTTGGAACATATAGTCTTAGTAGCAATGGGGCATATAACGATGTGATGGTGGTAAAATATGATGGTAACGGAAATGTACTTTTTGCAAAAAAGGCCGGAGGCGGCAATACTGAATGGGGAGAAGGCATAAGTATTGATGCTGGTGGAAATTTATATGTAACGGGAAGGTATGAAGGAGGTGCAGCACAATTCGGTACAACCACATTGCCCAATAATGGATATTCAGATTGTCATGTTACAAAGTTTGATGCATCGGGCAATGTAATGTGGGCTGTTGGTTTTGGAGGATTGCAATTTGAGTGGTGCACTGGAATAGCCAACAATGCAAACGGAAGCATATATATTACCGGGCAATTTCGCAGCACATCCATTGCACTTGGTGGAATTATTTTAACAAATGCGAGTATTGATACTACTGCCGACTATTTCATTGCCAAATTAGGCAGCACCACAGGATTATTTGAAGAAAATTATTCCACTAATTCAACGACAATTTATCCCAACCCTTTTTCAAATAAACTAACTATTGCTGCGGGTAATAAAGAACTTTCAGAAATTATTCTTTACGACATTGCTTCAAGGTTATTGTTACGACAAAAATTTTTGAACTCCATTTCGTTAAACACTGAACAACTCACCAAAGGAGTTTATATTTACGAAGTGAAAAACAAAAATGGTTTGTGCACGAAAGGAAAGATTGTGAAAGATTGAAACTGCACATCTTCGCACCCAGAGAAAAACGGCCGATAACATGCAGATTAACAAAATAAAAAATAATTGGGCATTGAGAACAAGTACAAACATTGGTGTTTCAAACAAACAGTTGAACAAGTACGAACATTTGTGTTTCAAACCCCAATTATTTTTTACTTCGTTAATCCCTGAGGACGTTATGCGTCATGCTTAAAGACGCTGCTACTCCAAACTGTATGCGTAAGATTAACTTTCACAAATTAATAAAATGAAAAAAACTACAATTATTCTGATAGTTTTATTTGCAACGGCAATTAAAGCAAGCGCACAAATTCCTAACAGTAGTTTTGAAAACTGGACATCATTCGGAACTTACGAGAATCCGAATAGTTGGGATACTTATAATACTTCTTGCTCCGGTACTTTTTATACTTGCACAAAATCAACAGACCATTATCCTCCTTTGGTTGGTAATTATTCAGTCCGATTAGAAAACAATATCTCACTTCTACCAGGATTTTGTGCAGAAGGGCTTCTATTTCCAAGCTCAACTTCTTGGGTGCTTCCAAATACATTTCCAATTACAGGTCATCCAAACAGTTTAACTGGCTGGTATAAATTTTTTCCTCTTAATGGTGACACAATGACTATAAAGGTTAATTTATTTGATAGCATTACAGGATATGTTACAAGTGGTATTTTCACTACGACAATTGCCGCTCCAAATTGGACATCTTTTAATATTCCAATTCCTACCTATAGTTATGCGGACAATATAGCAATTTGGATTGCCCCTTGGTATCTGGCAAATTACTCCCCGCAACCTCCTCCGCATGGCAATTCAGTTCTTTATGTTGACAATTTGAACTTTGATACTTTGATTACAGCTGGATTTTGGGAGATAAATAAGAAAGAAAATATTTCTATTATCCCAAATCCTTTTTCTTCTATGACAACTTTAAATGTAAATGAAAACTTAAAAGACGCTACTTTGATAATTTACAATTTATTCGGGCAGCATGTCAAACAAATAAAAAATATTACTGGTAAGACAATTACTTTGTGTCGCGACAACTTACCAGTTGGAGTGTATTTTCTTTGCTTGACACAAGACAACAAAACTATCATCACAGACAAACTAATAATCAGTGACTAACAGAAAAGCCATAAACGCATAACAAAGGGATAGAGAAAATGGAGTGTAGATATTGGAAGGGTCAATTCTTTCGCGATAAAGCACGAACGCATAACATGAGCATTATACGAAATAAAAAAAAATTGGGCATTGAGAACAAGTACAAACATTGGTGTTTCAAACAAACAGTTGAACAAGTACGAACAGTTGTGTTTCAAACCCCAATTATTTTTTACTTCGTTAATCCCTGAGGGCGTTATCGGATATGCTACACCATCATAGAGCATATTCACGCGGGGACGCTGAAAACCGAAAACAGAGTAAGCAACTAAAACTCAAAAACCCTTACAATGATGAAAAAAATCTTAACCTTAATTCTTGCTACTTCTTTATGCAGTTTAAATTGTTCTGCTCAATTGCCTTCATGGCTACCGAGCAATGGACTTATTGCTTGGTATCCATTTCACGCAAATGCAAATGATGGAAGTGGTAACAATAACAACGGAACAACTTCTAATGTTGTTCTTACAACAGACCGATTTGGAACAGCGAATGATGCTTACCTATTCAATGGAACAACCAGTTATATAGAAGCGCCAAATTCAACCTCTTTACAAAGCCCAACCAAAAGAATAACAATGTCTGCGTGGATAAACCCCGTTGGGTTAAGTTTGGTTGGATACACAGCAATGGGTCCAATAATTTGTAAAAGCAGCACTAATGCCAGTGCGGCTATGTACGCTATGACCCTTAATACAAGTGGAGCATCTCTTGATGTTTACACAAACGTTTATGCCACAATCACAACAGCCGCCTATACATTTACATTTAATAAATGGTATATGGTAACAACTGTGCTTGATAGTTCAAAAGCGTACTTTTATGTAAATGGCTCTTTAATTAAAACAAATACTTTTACTACAAACATTACTCAAGATACTCGCTCTCTTAGAATTGGCAGTGATACACCTGTAGGTACAGAAACATTCAATGGTAAAATTGATGACCTTGCAATTTGGAACAGGGCTTTAGACAGCAATGAAGTAAAGCAGCTTTATTTAGCTTGTTATACTCCAACTGCTGCTTTAATATCTTCTTTAGGTAGTACAACCTTTTGTCAAGGTGATGAAGTTACACTTGTTGATTCTGCCGCCTATTCTCTTTTTCAATGGAAGAAAGGCAATTCAAATATTGCAGGTGCTACTAAAAATAATTACACTGCAAATAATACAGGTAGTTATAAATGTGTTGTCACAAATGGTTGTGGTACTGTAACAAGTAATGTTATTTCTGTAGTAAGAGATACTCTTGCGAGTGTTTCTATTTCAGCAGGCGGTGCTTTGAGTTTTTGTTTAGGTGGAAGCGTTACATTATCAACAACCAATCCAGGAGCAGGTTATACCTACCAATGGTTTAGGAATAATATTTCTATTGGAGGAGCAACAACATTAACTTATACTGCTTATAATGCAGGCACATACAAAGTCGCAATTACTAAAACCTCAAATGGTTGCGTAAGACATTCAGGTACAAAAAAAGTTGTTGTAACTACTTGCAAAAACATAGTCGGGCAAGCAGCGCAAGACTTAACTCAAAACAATATCAATGTTTATCCTAATCCTGTTTCAAATTCATTTACATTTGAATTAAACGAAGATTTAAACGGCATGGCAACTATCAGTTTACTAAATACGTTAGGGCAAGAAGTTTTCACAACAAAAAATGAAATTGAAAACGGACAGCCAATAGATAACATTTATATCAATGATAAAATGAAAGCGGGTATTTATTTGCTGCGTATTAATGTTGGTGATAAAATGTTTGTGAGTAAAGTAATTATCAGTTGAGCAACAACGGGCAGTTGAACTAATTGCGAGCAGAAAGCACATCCGATAACATAAAGATTAACGAAATAAAAAATAATTGGGCATTGAGAACAAGTACAAACAGTGGTGTTTCAAACAAAGAGTTGAACAAGTACGAACAGTTGTGTTTCAAACCCCAATTATTTTTTACTTCGTTAATCCCTGAGAGCGTTATGCGCAACCCTATGGCACCTCTGCCAACTTTGAACTTTCGTGCTTTGAATGAACAGTTGTCAACTCTTTCGGTTGAAAAAAATCAGACAGTTTATCGCTTGACTGAAACACAAAAACCTATCTTTGAAAAAACTTTTAATTCATAAAACATGGAGCAAATAAAATTCATAGACCTGTTTTGCGGCATTGGCGGCTTTCGTGTCGCTATGGATGAGGCATGTAATGAAAACAACCTAAGACCAAAGTGCGTTTTCTCCTCTGACATTGACCCGTTTTGCCAAGACAGTTATGAAGCGAACTTTGGACACCGACCAAAAGGCGACATCACCAAAGTTGATGAAAAAGATATTCCAGACCACGACATTTTATTTGCAGGTTTTCCTTGTCAACCGTTCAGCATTATTGGACAGATGCAAGGTTTCAACGACATAAGAGGAACACTATTTTTTGACATCGCAAGAATTATTAAACACAAGCGACCAAAAGCATTTGTTCTTGAAAATGTGAAACAACTTGTCGGACACAACGAAGGAAAAACTTTAAAGACAATCATAAAAACTTTGCAAGGTTTGGGTTATCATGTGCAGTATGCAGTTCTTAACGCACTTGATTACGGACTTCCACAAAAAAGAGAAAGAGTAATTATTGTCGGACATCAAGAGCCAATTCTTTTTTCTTATCCGACACCTGTAAGACCTTTCAAACCATTAAGTCAAATTTTAGAAAAGCGAGTTGATAAAAAACATTATGCTTCCGACTACATTTTAGAAAGAAGAAAGCAGAAACATAAATCTGCTTACAAACTTTCTATTTGGCATGAGAACAAAGCAGGGAACATTTGTTCCTATCCATACTCATGTGCTTTGCGTGCAGGTGCATCTTACAACTATTTACTTGTAAACGGAGAACGAAGATTGACACCAAGAGAAATGTTTCGCTTGCAAGGTTTCCCAGACACTTACAACATTATTGTAAATGACAGCCAAGCAAGAAAGCAAGCGGGCAATGCTGTTCCAGTCAATATTGTAAAAGCAGTTATTTTAAAACTATTGCCGTATGTTGCCAATACAATGGACATGACTTCGGTATTAAGAGAATACGAAGTAGAATATGGCAAAAGATAATTCACCTAAATTACGGACAGTAAATAAATCTGTATCGGCTTTTCCTCTCAATGAATTTCCGAAGGACTTCCCTTTTCTATTGGGTAAAGAATTAATCTACTTGCTTGCTTCAAAAGGTAAACCCATATTAGAAGGTTCTGATTGGGAAAATATTTTTGCTAATTGTATTGGTGCAGATTGGAAACCTTCTAATGTCGGACTTGATGATATTGTAATGGGAAACACCGCATGGGGAGCAAAGACAGTTAAAGCAACAAAGCCATCTACACAAAAAAAAGTGCGACTAATTTCAGGACGGAACTCACTTGTTTATTCCTTTGGAGAAAAAATAGATACATCATCTGATGCCAATATGTTTGGTAAACTTGTGCTTGATATTTATAATGAAAGAGTTTCTGCAATAAGAGAAAAATACAAACACTTGCGGACTGTTGTTCTTGTTAAATCAAACGACTTATCAGAAGTTTCAGTTTTTGAGTTTGAAACTATTCGGTATGACCCTGAACTTTACAAATGGGAATGGAATAAAAACAAAAACCTTGTAGGCATAGAAAAGAGAAACGGTGAACACCGTTTTACTTGGCAGCCACATGGTTCACAGTTTACCATTCTTGAAGATGTTCCTGCAAAGAGTTTGGTAATTCGTATCAAGCAACCGAAGAAACTTGACAAGGAGAAAATATTAACAGCACTTGGGTTTGACAAATCTTGGATAACTGTTGTGCGAACTTGAACCGACACACCTTCGGATGAACAGCAGGGCAGCGCATAACATAAAGATTAAAAGAAATTTTTTAAAAGGGGGCTTTGAGTGGTAAACAAACAGTTGTGGTTCTATCAAACAGTGTAGGTAAACGAACAGTTGTGCATCTAATCCCCCTTTTAAAAAACTTCTTTAATCCCTTCTTCGTTATCGGATATGCTTTCCGTCTTGAGCAAATGACAGCGTCCAGTTTTAACTGATACTATGAAACAAGGTTTAAATTTATATTTTCTAAGCGCTGTTTCAATTTTTAGTTATTGCGAGGCGCAAACCAAAGAGCAGAACATTCCTGAAATTCATAATAAGTTAACAAAAGAATACTCTTACCTGCCGCTTTCATCATGTTTCATCAATTTACCTAATGACTATAAATACAAAGACCAATATTGGTTTAGAAATGATACTTTACGAGGTAGTATAGGTTGCAATTTAGACCTCGGTCGTGAATCCTCGTTTTCCACTCTCTTAAGTCATTATGATAATAATTATCGTGATTGTTTTCATGCAGCAAAAGAATATTTTACAATAAACAACCTAAATGCCGTCCTCTTTACATGCCAGGATACAGATGGTGGTTACATGAATTTGATAATTGGCGATTCAACTTTTGCCACAAGCTTTGTTGCTAATAATTCTTCACTGGATGGTATGAAAGAATTAAGAACCGCCTTACTTTCAATTTATCCAGATGCAAACTTTAAGAAAACCAATCCGACTGAATACTGGGGTAATACTAAATTAAAATCGTTTCCCGGAAAAGAGGGACAAATAAGTGATTTTTGCTGTGAAACAAATTATACTTTTATTAATGATTCCAATTCCCATTTGATTGGAGGTGTTCAATACTTTAACATGTACGAAAGTTTTGATACCGTAATCAATTCAGAAGTTTCATATTGGGAGGCTAATAATTACGGTACAATGCTTTTGAATAAGAAGATTTCTATTAATAAAAAATTTAAGATGTTTGAGTATGACAAAGTATATACATATAAAGACGGAAAACAGGAATTTTCTTATCATGCATTATTAACTAAGAATTTTAAACTTCTATATATTAATGGAGGCGACAGAAACTTGGAAGGAATAAAAAGTGAAAATTATCCTGATATTAAAAAGAAGTTTCAGAATGCAATAGAAAAAATAGTGATTGATTAAGTAATTCAAGAGAATTTGTTTCATATACGCAGTAGCACATCCGATAACATAAAGATTAACGAAATAAAAAATAATTGGGCATTGAGAACAAGTACAAACATTGGTGTTTCAAA
>JBDTRM010000147.1:0-72466 GCA_039931675.1 Bacteroidia bacterium
TGGTTTGTGCATCTGCAATGTGTAACATGCAGGTAAGTAATGCAATTGCGAGTACAATTTTTTTCATAAGCTTAATTGTTTTTATGGTTTAACTAATATGTGAATAAATAATAATTGCAACTTGATAGTTTTAAACAAAGTAAAGCGAAATTATTTTAAAATGATATACCAATCATATTTTTTTTTATTTAAGTTATCAGTATCAAAACTAAAAAAGGGATAAAACATATTGTTTCATCCCTTTTAAGGTCATTTATTTTTTTAAAGTTACTGTACTTCGGTAAACTTATATCCAACACCACGTACAGAATGAAAATACTTGGGATTACTTGGATCAGGTTCGAAATATTTACGAAAAGTAACTATGAAATTATCAATGGTGCGGGTGGACGGATAAATATCATAACCCCATACTGTTTCGAGAATATGTTCGCGTGATACCACTTCATTTTTGCGTTCCACTAAAAGTTTCAGCAGGCTACATTCTTTTTTAGTCAGTTTAATTTCCTCACCATTTTCTTCAATCACTTGCATTAACCCGAATCGTATTTTCTTTTTGCCCAATTTATATTCGTCAACACTTGAAGCGGGCGCATTGTTATTACTTCGCTTTAACAGGTTCTGTACACGCAGTAAAAACTCCTCAAGGTTAAATGGTTTGGTAAGGTAGTCATCACCGCCAAGTTTTAATCCGTTGACTCTGTCCTGCGAAGAGTTCTTGGCTGTAAGAAACAGGATAGGAATTTTACTGTTATCCAATCGTATTGCTTCGCAAACTGAAAAACCATCCAATTCGGGCAGCATTACATCTAACACAATAAGATTAAATCGTTCTGATTTAAAAATCTTTAAAGCCGAGCGTCCGTCAGCAACTAAGTGTGCCTTATAGCCTTCTAACTCCAGGTTCAGTTTAATAGTATCACCCAGCGAAGGCTCATCTTCAACAACTAATATTCTTTGTAATGGATTCATGTGATTAAAAATTTAAGGTTTATTATGAGAACGAATTTACGGACTGCCAAATTAATCTTTTGTATTTGATGTGTCATTTTTTATAAATGATTAACATTGACTTAACGCGGTTAATTTTAATTTTTAAGAATGTTAACGAAATAATGTAACGCTTTGTTTCAACTCATATTTTTTGTTGAAGAAATTTATGAACCATCATTTTTATTCCCAATATCGTAAAATAATTTTTGTGTCTGCAATAAATCGTTTATTCTTGCATATATGATAAACATCCGGAAAATAACTCAGCTATTGTTTTTATTGTCATTTTTATTAAGGCAAAATGCATTGGCACAAACTGATGATGATATAAGTATGCGCCATTGTGGTACCTACGAATACAATAAGGGTTTGGATGTAAAACAAACCATGCAAAAATTACATAATCATAATAATGCAATAGAAGAAGGTGATAAAAAATATGTACCGGCTAAAGTTCTTGGCAGCAGCGATAGCATTTTTACCATTCCTGTGGTGGTTCATGTAGTGTATCATACCAATTCAGAAAATATCCAGGATCAGCAAATCGAATCGCAGATTGATGTATTAAACGAAGACTACTCAGGCACCAACCTTGATATTGTAAATGTGCCCGATCCATTTAAAAACATAAAAGCAGGTGATGTAGGACTTCGCTTTTGCCTCGCTACACTTGATGCTGATAACCAGCCGACTAAAGGTGTGATAAGAACTTATACTGACAATATACAATTTGATTTTGCTGATGATGTAAAGTCAACTGCCGCAGGTGGTGATGATGCATGGCCGGCTTCAAAGTATCTGAACATCTGGGTTTGTAACCTTGCCGGAAGTTTACTTGGATATGCGCAATACCCCGGTGGCGGACCTGACAGCACTGATGGTGTGGTGATTTTTTATAAAGCTGTGGGACGTAACGGCACAGCGGTGAAACCTTACAACAAGGGTCGCACATTAACTCATGAAGTTGGTCATTGGCTTAATCTTTTGCATGTATGGGGCGATGATGGCGGTGACTGCACAGGCACCGATCACGTTGGCGATACACCTAACCAGGCTGGCGAACATTACAATTGTCCTTCGTATCCGAGCATATCATGTAACAATGGGCCTGCAGGTGGCGACATGTTTATGAATTATTTAGATTATACCGATGATTCATGCATGTGTTTGTTTACAGTAGGGCAAAGAAACAGGATGCGCAATGCCCTTGATAACTTTCGTGATTCTATTAAAATATCAAAACAAACTGACTGCACACCACTTGATCCTAAGCCTGATTATACTACCATTATTATTCCTAACCCAAACAATGGAAACTTTATAATTCGTTTCAAAAAAACTATACCGGGCAGTTTTAAACTTGGGTTATATGACATGTTAGGCCACCAGGTTTTTACCCATACCGAATCGGTTAATGAAAGCCGTAACGTTGCCGTGCAATGTGATTACTTAGCCAAAGGAGTTTATTTTTTGAGAACTGATGTTGAAGGACATACTTATAATAATAAGGTGGTTATTTTTAAGCAGTGATCTAAACAAACCCGCTAATTTCATAATCTTAAAACCTGAAATTACTTTAAAGTCAATCTTTCCTTTACTTCGCCTTTTTAAATTCAGGTTATCAATTAAAATATATGTCACTAACATTAATAATTGTTTTAATAACTGCATTGATATCAATAGCAGCATTTAACAATGCTGAGTTGAAAGGAAAGCTCATCATGAATGCATATTTAGTTCACCATAATAAGCAGTGGTACAGGATGTTTTCGCATGGGTTTATACATGCCGACTGGATGCATTTAATTTTCAATATGCTTGCGCTTTACAGTTTCGGCCTTATTGTTGAAAATAATTATCAGTATCATTTTGAAATCGGTCGCGGCACTTTTTATTACGCACTCTTATACTTCGGAGCATTGCTTATTGCATCAGTGCCCGATCTTGCCAAACATAAAGACCAGCATTGGTTTAATTCATTGGGTGCATCGGGTGCGGTTTCGGCAGTTGTATTTGCAGCCATACTTTTTGATCCGTGGGTTGGTATTACAATTTTTCCGATTCCGTTTCCCATTCCGGGAATCGTGTTCGGCCCGTTGTTTTTATTGTTTTCACAATACATGGCTAAGCGTGGCGGTGATAACATAGGTCACGAAGCTCACTTCTATGGTGCGCTTACCGGCATTTTACTTACCATAATTTACAAACCCTCGTTAGCAGTTGACTTTGCAGAAAAGGTAAAGAGTCACTTTTAACCTGTTGCACATTTATTTTCAATCATGCATATCATTCATAATGGAAAATTAACTGATGAGGATAAATGTTTGACCGCAATCAATCGTGCATATCAATATGGCGATGCAATTTTTGAAACCATTAAATATAGAAATGGCCATGCACTTTTTATAAATGATCATTATGAGCGATTGATAAAAAGCATGAACATGCTTAAATTAATTGTACCCGATTTTTTTTCAATTGATTTTTTTCAGGAGCGATTTCTGCAACTTACTTTAAAGAATAATTGTACAGCCTCAGCCCGTATCCGGTTGCAAGTATATCGTGACAGTGATGGCTATTATTTTCCTTCAGATAATCAATGTGGCTTTACAATTACGTCAGCACATCTTAAAACACCTGATTATGTATTAAATGAATCGCCAATTAAAATAGATGCTTACACTGAAAACTATAAATCAAAAACACCACTAAGTAATTTAAAATCAGCAAATGCACTTTTATATATTGTTGCAGCACAATATGCAAATCAACATGGTTTGGATGATTGTTTTATTTTGAATGAAGATGGAAATGTTGCCGAAGCAGTGAGCAGTAATGTTTTTATTTTTAAGGATGATCTGTTTTTTACTCCGCCATTGAATGACGGATGTGTAGAAGGAATCATGAGAAAACAATTTATTCAAATCGCTACAAGAGAAAATATTTCCTGTGTTGAAAAATCTCTAAATATCAAAGAAATTAATGCTGCGGATGAAATTATTTTAACCAATGTTATACAAGGGATAAGAGTTGTAAAATGCGATAGCCAAATGAAAAAAACAATGCAGCGCTTTATTAATATGCTCAATGCAAATTGATTCATTTACAACTGAGTTCACAATTAAAATGACATACCCAGACTTAAAACCCTGAAAGGGTTTCCTGTGAATAACCACCGGTGTAGCCGGTGGAAAACGCTAATCACACACAGCGGGTACACGCAACTAATTACCCTCAATAAATTTTTTTATTTCCGCATTAACTTCTCCGGGTTGCTCCATAAAAACGGCATGACCTGCTTCAGCTATCATCACTAATTTTGAATTATAAATTTCTTTACATGCCATAGTTGCCACCTGTAGTGTTGAGCTGGGATGAATAAAAACATTCGGTATTAAAGTATCATGGTTTCCGAATATGGCCAACACAGGGCATTGAATAAATTTAAGCAAATGAAATACCTGTTCATTCAACATGCCTTCAATGCACTTATCAACCATGTTTCGCCAGTGGTTCAGATCATCAGAATTTAAAATAGCTACAAGATCATCAATCATTTTTTTTCCGCTTGCCGGCATCTTGTAAAAACTTTGCTGTAATGAAGTTGTCAATTGCATCTGATTACTGATGAAAAAATTTCCGAACGATAACATGCCTTTGTAGATTGCAATTTCAGCAGGCGCAAATTGTTCAAATCCCGAAGGAGCAATTGCGATCAATTGTTTTACTAATGGCGGATATCGCAAAGCAGTAACAATACCAACATGTCCGCCCATGCTGTGGCCGCATAATATTATTTCATCTAATTGCAATTTGGCACAGAATTTTGCAATCACTTCCGAAAAAAATAACATGCTGTAATGATAATCTCCGCGCGATGATAAACCGCAACCCGGTAAGTCAATAGCAATGCACCGGTAATGCTGTTTCAATTCCTCAATTTGTTGAAACCATACATTTCCATAGTAAGCCATTCCATGAATGAAAAGCAATGTTTGTTTGCCTTTGCCCTCATCCATATAACAAATTTCAATGTTGTTAAACAACTTAACTGAATGAGTAGGATAGTGATATTTTATTTTAGAAATCATATATGCAGGCAAGAAAGGAAATTTTTAGGTATTGGGGGTTGGGTATAGGGAAATAAGGAAATAAGGGAATATGGGAATATGGAAACGGGGGAAAATTGTTAGTACGAAAAAAAAAAGTGAAACAATAAATCTAAAACGGATGTTCGAATGAAAGATAAAAAAAAGTTGCTGAGTATTCACCGGAATCACCTCTGTAAATTGGAAATGATAAACCCGGAACTATTTGTAATTTGTTGATGTCAATCGCAAATCGCACACCGGGATTAAGCAAATAGTATTGTGATGAATATTTTGAACCTGTTACTTCTGATTTGCTTAGGTCATTATAATAAAGCGCTTCGAGAAAAAAATTAAAATGTTTTGACACAAGGCATATTACACTTGCACCTGCATTAAACTGAAGGACGTGTTGGTCAGTTATATCACCTGAGGATTTAGGATTTATAAAGAACGTAGTAATGCCTGCATTAAGGTGAAAAGCAAATTCGTTGCTCACGCGCATGCTGAAAGGCAGATTGGTTTGCAATGCAAATTGATCATTGCCTAATCCATTTTTCGCATTGCCTGTTGGAATCAGCAAAGACAATCGCGGTGCAAATGCCGAGGTTTCATTATCATAAACCTGGTAACGGTAATTAAGAAAGATGTCACCTATACCCTTAGTGTTATTCTTCTCAATATACGTGTAGGGAATAGTATAACTCAATTGATTTTTTTGTCCGCCCACAGGCCATTCCTGTGTAAATGTTGATAACAATGCCTTTTCAGGCTTTTTATCAAAAATAAAATTAAAAATATGCTGCACCACATGTGCCTCCTGGTTATAGGCTTCTTCAATAAAAAAAGAATTGTCTTCTATTGCCTCAGAAAATTTTTTGGGTTCCGCTTCCTGCGCAAATGAAATTTGCGAAGCGATGAGAAGAAAAAATAAATGGATAAATTTTTTCATACCTGTTTTATTACCGGCAAGTATCCGAAAAACTTTTTATAGTAAATCATCAAATCACCAAATCAAAATGAATAATTATACATTTGCCCGCAAGCATATAATTTTGCCCCGATAACTTATGCAATCACGGTTAATACTTAATGCAACTGCTTTCGACATTACCTTGCGCAGGCTGTGTTACCAGTTAATTGAGAATCACAACACTTTTGAAAACACTGCCCTTATTGGTATGCAACCACGCGGTGTGTTCCTCGCAAGACGCATTAAAACCATTTTAGAACAACTGCTGCCGGGGCAAAAGATTCAGTATGGTGAATTAGACATTACATTCTATCGTGATGATTTTCGCAGGCGTGATGAATTAGCAACAGCGAGTGCTACAAAAATTGATTTTATTATTGAAGATAAAAAAGTAGTGTTGATAGATGATGTCTTATACACCGGCCGCACTATACGCGCTGGTATGGATGCCCTGCTCGGTTTTGGGCGTCCCCGCAAGGTGGAATTATTAGTTTTAATTGACAGAAAATTTGCACGCCATCTTCCCATTGAATCAAATTACATAGGAAAGGCTATTGACTCTATTGACTCAGATAAAGTTAAAGTTCAATGGAGTGAAACAGAAAAGGAAGATGGAGTGTGGCTGCATACGAATTGACTTTTTGAAATTTTTATACAAGGTTGGCGTCCTCGCCAACCTTCATGGTGGTTACAACAGTTAGTGGTTGGCGAGGACGCCAACCACAGATAGAATGACAAATGACAAATGACCAATACTCTAAGTGTTAATCACCTTATCGGAATTAAAGATATCACTACTGATGATATTGAATTGATTTTTTCCACAGCCGATAACTTTAAAGAAGTGATTAACCGCCCCATTAAAAAAGTTCCATCGCTTCGTGACATTACAGTAGCCAACATTTTTTTTGAAAACAGTACCCGCACACGTCTTTCATTTGAGCTTGCCGAAAAAAGACTAAGTGCAGATACCGTTAATTTCAGTGCTTCGGGTTCAAGTGTGAGTAAGGGTGAAACATTAATTGATACGGTAAATAATATTCTTGCAATGAAGGTGGATATGGTGGTGATGCGACACCCGAAACCCGGAGCGCCTTATTTTCTAAGCCAGCATGTAAAAGCCAATATTATTAATGCCGGTGATGGTGCACACGAACATCCTACGCAGGCATTGTTAGATGCTTTCAGTATCAGGGAAAAGTTAGGGAGAGTTGCAGGAGTAAAAGTGGTTATAGTTGGAGATATTTTGCATAGCCGTGTAGCTTTAAGTAACATATTTTGTTTACAGAAATTAGGTGCCGAAGTAAAAGTTTGCGGCCCGCTTACGCTTATTCCAAAACACATTAAAGAATTAGGAGTAGGGGTGGAGTTAAACCTGCGCAAAGCTTTAGAATGGTGCGATGTAGCCAACATGCTGCGCATACAGTTAGAACGCCAGGAGATAAAATATTTTCCCTCACTTCGTGAATATACTATGCTTTACGGAGTTAACAAGGCATTGCTCGATTCACTTACCAAGCAAATTGTAATCATGCATCCGGGACCTATTAACAGGGGTATAGAAATAACCAGTGATGTTGCCGATAGTGAACATTCCATAATTCTTGACCAGGTGGAGAATGGTGTTGCCATACGGATGGCAGTATTGTATCTGTTAGCAGCAAATAAAAACTGAAAAATCATTTTGTGATAATTCGTGCAATTTGGTGCTACCAAATTTTGAAAATGTCTCAAACCATTTTTCGCTGCAAGAAAAAAGCCCTCTAACCGCAAGGTCAGAGGACTCGATCAAAAAACATTATTAAAAACTTAATCAAAGCCAAACGGGAAAATGTGAATGTTGCCAATTGCCAATTGCAACATTTGTCACGCGGCACGCATCAGTCTTAAATTTTTACTGATGATAGCGCCTTTGGGAATATCTAATGATTCATGCACTTCCATAAAGCCTTCGGCTTCTACAGTAATCAAAGCATTTCCACCTTTAATTGAACCTGTATCGTAGCTTCCGTCTTCTTCTACTATAAGTACAATTTCAGGCTCATCAGGATATTTTATTTTTATAACGGCTGTTTTTACAACTGAATCTGATTCATCAGTAACCAATCCTTTGATTTTCGCTGTTGATGAATTAACCGAGTGAAGTATTTTATCGAAATCAAATAATGAAACCAGTTCAGGATACATGTGAAAAACTAACCCGGCATCTTTAAACATTACACTTAGTTTGCGATGCAAATAATTGTTAGCTCTTATTTTACTATTTGAACTTGAAGCTTCCAGCAGATCTTTTTTATATTTTTCAAAAATGGTTGTGAACTCATCAATAGCCTTATAAGCAATACTTTCGAAAGAAGCAGGCATGTTAGTGTTAGCCTGTAGTTTAGCAAGGTGCGTAGTCATAAAATTTTTCATGCTGCTGTTCATTTCATTCAATGCCTCCCAGTTTTGATTTGCGGCTTCCTTATAATGATTCAGACCTGCCTGTTCATGCATGATAACCTGCAAGTCATCCTGGTATGCCGCATTAATATACATTTTCAATTTTCCGAAGTTCTTTTTGCATAACTCTGCTTTCACCTCTAACGTGATGCGACCGGCTTCGGCTGCTTCATTAAATCTTTGGCTATCAGGTAATGCTTCGGCAGCATCAATTTGAGAAAGGGCAGCATCAGCAAACTCCTTTGTGTAAAAACCTTTGGCTCTTTTAAATTCAGCATCAAATTTTTTAAAGTTTGTCCAGCCTGCACGACATATTATGTACAGGTCTTTTTGTGAACAGGAATACTCAGCAATTGTTTGTTTTGACATTTTGATTAGGGTATTAGAAGTTAGAAAATTATTGAAATAAAAAGCTCAATTACTATTTATGGATGTAAAAGTATATAGAAAAAATATATTCACCTAATAAATAATTCATTTTGCCAATAAATAATTCATTTTCACAATATTTAATTTCAATTGGAGGTTGTAATTCAAATGTTCCTTTGGAGTGTTTGTTAATACATTTCAGTAAAACATTTTTAAAAATAATGGTTTGCTGATATTGAATAAAACAAGGGTTTGTGAGTTATCTGAGCTTATAAATAACTTTTTAATCCCTTAATGTACAGGATAAGGCTAAGGCTTGTTTCCATTATTTTAATATTTAAATTACGTTTGCACCCTCAATAAAGAAAGGAGATAATATGTTTGATGATGATGATGAAGCTGAGGGCGGTGACGAGCAGTTAAGCAATGAAAGGCGTGATTCCATTAAGCGTTATGAGGAAATGGTTCAGAAAAAAGAGGATTATTTTTTTGATGTGGATGCCTTGAATCACTTGATAGATCATTACTTTGAACAGGGCGAATTAAGCAAGGCACTCGATGTAAGCCGCTATGCATTAAAACTGCATCCGGCTCAATTTGATTTTATGCTGCGCGAGTCCAGTTTACTTGCCAAAACCGGGAATGAAATATCTGCTTTAGAGAAGCTTAAAAAGTATGAACTGATGAGTCCTGATGATCCGGACTTACATCTCATTCGCGCCAATATATACTCGGCAATGGGAGATTTTATAAAAGCCATTGAAAATTATCATATTGCCATTCGTTATAGCGACCAGGTAGCACCCATTTATCACGACCTCTCTTATGCTTACGCTGATGCCGGTGATTATGACAATGCCATCAAATACATGAAAAAGTTTTTGCAGAGCGGATGGCAGGATACTTTTGCTTACGATCAACTGATTAATTGGCTGCTGGCAGCTAACAGGCTACAGGAAGGACTCAGTTTTTTAGAGGAACAGATTGATGCCGATCCATACTCTGACGCATCATGGCTGGCTTATGCAATGGTTTGTAAAGAAATGAAGTTGTATGATAAAGCATTAAGCGGATTAGATTATTGTTTGGTGATTGCGCCTGATAATATTCAAGCTTACTTAGAGCAGGGAGATGTTTATTTTCTTTTGGAAAATTATAATGAAGCCATAAATTCTTATCAGAATTCAATGGAGTATTTTCCTAATAATGCAATAACCTTTTACAATATAGGCGAATGTTACGAGCACCTGAATGAATTTGAACAGGCCCGCGAATACTATGCAAAATCAATAAGGCTTTATCCCGACCTGGCTGCGGCATGGTACAGCATCGGAATGGTATTAAGTTACCAGGAAAAATTTTACGAAGCCATTCATTATCTTAAAAAGGCAGTAGAGCTTGAAGCTCAGAATGCTGAGTTTTGGTTCGCGCTGGCCGATTGCGAAAGCAGTCTTAATCATTTTAACGAAACCATTGCATGTTATGAAAATGTAGTGGAGCTTGATCCGGGCAATGAAGATATATGGGCAGAGTATTCACTTTTTCTTTTCGAAAATAACCAGGTGGACGATGCACTGGATATTATAAATGAAGGAATTCGCACTTTGCCCGAACAGGCTGAATTATATTATTACTATTTCTGCTTTTTATATGCAGCAGGAAAATTGGAGGAGGCTTACCTCGAATTAGCAAGCGCATTAGTAAAAGACTATAATCTCCATCCTGTAATATTCGAGGTAATACCCGATTTAAAAGAAAATGATAACGTTATAGAATTAATAAAAAGTTATGAAAATAAATAGAGAATAATGAATGTTGAATAATGAATAATGAAAGCAATCAGATCATTAAAATTTAAAAGGTATCTAATCAGAAACAATACAAAACTTCAACTTTCAAAATTCGAAATTCAACATTCAACATTTTTATGCAACAATTACAACTTAAATTTTATTTATGAATTTCCAGATTGATAAAATTCCGGCCCGCACTGTAAAACCGCGCGATAATGGGCTTACAATGGTTATGGATAAAGGTCTTAGTGTACGCGAGGCAGAAGATCTTGTTTCTACAGGTGGAAATTATATTGACTTGCTTAAGCTTGGTTTCGGCAGCGCATTTGTTACCCAGAATTTACAAAAAAAACTTGATGTATATCGCAATGCAAACATCCCCGTTTACTTTGGCGGTACTTTGGTAGAAGCCTTTATCATTCGCAAAAAATTTGATGACTACGTCAAACTGCTTGATAAATTCAAGATCACTTATGCAGAAGTAAGCGATGGCTCCATATCATTGCCGCACGATGAAAAATGCGAATACATTCGTAAGCTTACCAAGTATGTTACTGTGATCAGCGAAGTAGGATCAAAAGAAGAAGGCATTATTATTCATCCTAATAACTGGATTGGCATGATGCAGAAAGAGATTGAAGCAGGCGTATGGAAGGTGATTGCCGAAGCACGCGAAAGCGGTACTGTTGGTATTTATCGCCCTAACGGAAAAGCGCATGTAATGTTGATTAATAAAATTACTGCTAAGGTGCCTGCGGATAAAATTATATGGGAAGCGCCACAAAAGTCGCAGCAGGCTTACTTTGTACAACACTTTGGCGCTAATGTAAATTTGGGCAATATTGCCCCGAATGAAATCATTGCTTTGGAAACATTAAGAATCGGTTTGAGAAGCGATACTTTTTTTCAATTTTTATAGAACCCGATTCATTAAAATAATTGCAAATATTTATGAAAGAAAAAACAGTACAGGAATTAAAACAAATGATCAGCAGTGGTGAAGATTTTCAACTCATTGATGTTCGCGAAGAATATGAATTTGACAATGGTAATCTTAATGGTGTTTTAATTCCGCTTGCAACTATTATGGATAATGCAAATCAAATTTCGCGTGATAAGCCTGTAGTGATTCACTGCAAAGCAGGTTCGCGCAGTGCAACTGCAGTAAATGCATTGGAACAAAATTTAGGTTTAACAAATCTCTACAATCTGAAAGGCGGCCTCATGGCATGGAAAAGAGAAATTGATCCAACACTAAACGTATTCTAAACTCAAACGTATGCTCGAACTTTTTAAACACATTTTACATTTAGATTTTGAATGGCTTTTTCAAAATTATCATAATACCGTTTACACGATTTTATTCCTGGTGATTTTTATTGAAACCGGTTTAATAGTAATGCCGTTTCTTCCCGGTGATTCATTATTGTTTACCGCAGGTTTGTTTGCACGATTAGGGTATCTTGATTTAGCTACGCTTATTTCGCTTTTATTTGTTGCAGCAGTATTAGGAGACAATACCAACTATTGGGTAGGTAGAAAAATCGGGTTGAGGGCTATACAAATTAAATTTAAGGGAAAGCGGCTAGTCAAACAAGAGTACCTTGATAAAACGCATTTGTTTTACGAAACACATGGACCAAAAACAATTATCATGGCCCGCTTTGTTCCGATAGTTCGCACGTTTGCTCCTTTTGTTGCAGGTGTTGCCGAAATGAAATATCGTAAGTTTTTATCGTTCGATATTTTAGGTGGCGCTATATGGATTTGTTCACTGACTCTTGCCGGATATTTTCTCGGTGAAATTCCCTGGATCAGAAAAAATATTGAATTAGTTGCTTTGGGCATCATAGCAATTTCGGTGTTACCAATTGTAATAGGTGCTTTGCAAAAGAAAAAATAGTTTGAGGTTTGAAGTTTGAGTTTAACTTTCGGAAAGTTGAAGGAACTTTCCGAAAGTAGTCACCCACAGAATACAAAACTGAAAACTGTGAAGCCAAAACTTCAAACCTCAAACTTCAAACCAAAGACCCATGCCCCAATACGGTTTAATCGGTTATCCACTCTCTCATTCTTTTTCTCAAAAATACTTTTCAGAAAAGTTTTCGAAACTGCATTTGGATGATTGTTCCTATCTTAATTTTGAAATTGATGCGATTGAAAAATTAAATGATGTAATTAATGAACATCCCGATTTAAAAGGTTTCAATGTTACTATTCCGTATAAAGAAACGGTTATAAAATTTTTGAATGAGTTAGATGAAATTGCTACAGAGGTTGGTGCAGTTAACACCGTAAAAGTTTTCAAGGTTGATGAAAAAAGAATTTTAAGAGGATACAACACCGATGTGTTTGGTTTTGAAGAATCACTTAAACCATTATTGAAACAACATCATAAAGCAGCTTTAATACTTGGAACAGGTGGTGCGTCAAAAGCGATTGCTTACGTTTTAAAAAAACTAAATATCAGTTTTCAATTTGTTTCGAGAGTTAAATTCAAAACTATTTTGGGTTATAATGATTTGAATGAGTCAGCAATTAATAACCATCAACTCATTATCAATACAACTCCGTTAGGTTCTTTTCCCGATGTTGAGAATGCTCCCCAAATTCCATTTCAATATCTCAATTCAAATCATTTGTGTTATGATTTAATTTATAATCCTGAAGAAACTTTGTTCTTAAAAAAAGCAAAAGAACAGGGTGCTGAAATAAAAAACGGTTTTGAAATGTTGAAGTTGCAAGCAGAAAGAGCTTATGAAATATGGACAGAAACTAAAAAATTGTGAATGATGAATTTTGAATTTCGAATGTTGAAGTTTTGATACGCAATAAAACTTAAACTTTAAATGTTTCTCTCTGTTAACCAGGAATAATTTATTTTTACGCTTCAAATGTATTTTACTATGAACACAGAAAAAATTTTCACTCCCCGCAACACTGTAATTTTTTCAATGATTTGTATTGCTGCCTTGTTCAGGCTTATTCCGCTGGAATATCGTATGGCGAATTTCACTCCTGTGGGTGCAATAGCATTATTTGGCGGAGCATTTATCACCAATAAAAAATATGCAATCCTTTTACCGCTTAGCGTTATGTTCATCAGTGATATAATTCTTCAAATTACTGGCCAGCATGGTTTTCACATGCTGATGCCGTGGGTTTACGGAAGCTTTGTGCTCATCACTTTGCTGGGCAGGTTTGTGCAAAAATTGCAGCGTGGATATTCTTCAGTTGTGTTAACTATGGTGGCTCCATTATTTTCGTCAATTATTTTTTTCTTCATCAGTAATTTTGGTGTGTGGGTAAATGGTGATGTTCATACGGGATTAAGTTTAGCACAATGTTACATTGATGGCATTCCTTTTTATAAAGGCACTGTGCTGGGAGACGTCTTTTTTACTATGCTTCTCTTCACAAGTTTCTCAATCATTAAATGGAGATATCCGATGGTTGCGGTAAATTGAATTGATTTGGAATGGATTGAGAAATCCTATAATCATGTAATCCTAAAAATCCTAGTTCAGACTAATAGAATGGCGAAAAATAAATTCTGACCACAAAATAATTCATGAGATCAAAACTTTCTAAGTATGGTAAACGTACAGCGATTGCTGCTTTAGTTTTGTTTTTACTTTTCATTATACTCAACTGGTTTTTTCCTCTTAAATTAAATATTGATTACTCAACAATTGTTGAAGACAGCAAAGGCAATACGCTGTATGCTTTTTTGAATAAGAATGATAAGTGGCGAATGAAAACTGAATTGAGCGAGATCAGTCCTGTGTTGCGCAAAGCCATTATTTATAAAGAAGACAAGTACTTTTATCATCACCCTGGCATCAATCCTTTTGCAATGGTACGCGCTGCATTTAATAATGTGTTTCATGCAAGGCGGACTTCCGGTGCAAGTACCATAACCATGCAGGTAGCACGCATGCTTGATCACCGCAACCGGACGTATATCAACAAGGTTATAGAAATTTTCAGGGCGCTGCAATTGGAATGGAATTTCTCAAAAGAAGAAATATTGCAACTGTACATAAACCTGCTTCCTTATGGCGGCAACATTGAAGGGATGAAATCAGCCTCGTTGATTTATTTTCAGAAAGCACCGCAGCAACTTAGTTTGGCCGAAGTAACTACGCTTGCTATTATTCCTAATAAGCCTACATCACTCGGCACTGCACGAAATACAAATGCATTGATAGCGGAAAGAAATAAATGGTTAGAGCGTTTTGATGCAGAAAAAATTTTCCCGCAGCAAGAAATAAAAGACGCTTTGACAGAACCTGTGGAATTAATCCGTCATGATGTGCCGCGCGAAGCGCCTCACTTTTGCCTTAGGATGAAACAAGAGTATCATGATGAAAGTATTATTAAAACAAATCTTAATCGCGATAAACAGCTCACTGCCGAAAAAATTGTACGCAACGCTGTTTCAAAATTAAAGATGATGAATATTAATAATGCAGCCATTCTTGTTATCAATAATCAAACAAAACAGGTTGAAGCTTATGTTGGTTCTTCCGATTTTAATGATGCAAGCGATGGGGGACAGGTGGATGGTGTGCAAGCCATTCGTTCACCGGGCAGCACTTTGAAACCTTTGTTGTATGCTACTGCATTTGATAAAGGACTGCTTACTCCAAAGACCCGCATTAATGATGTGCCGGTAAATGTTGCCGGATATTTTCCCGTAAATTATGATCAGCAATTTAATGGAAGTGTTACTGTTGAATATGCTTTAGTGAACTCATTAAACATTCCTGCAATTAAAACTTTAAATGATGTTGGTGTAAAAGATTTTATAGCCAAATTAAAAACTGCACAGTTTAATTCTGTTGCACGTAATGAAAAGGGTTTAGGCTTATCGCTGATTCTTGGCGGTTGTGGTGTAACATTGGAACAGTTGGTTGATATGTATTCATCGTTTGCAAATGGTGGTTACTATTCAAAGATCAACTGGATAAAAAATAATAACGACACCAATAAGCTTCAATTGATCTCACCGCAAAGCGCCTATATGGTAACAGATATTTTATCGCAAATGCACCGGCCTGATTTGCCTTACAATTTTCAAAACACTACACACCTTCCGCGTGTTGCATGGAAGACAGGAACAAGCTATGGCAGACGCGATGCATGGAGCATTGGTTTCAATACAAAATATACCATTGGTGTTTGGGTGGGGAATTTTTCTGGCAAAGGTGTGCCTGAATTGAATGGGGCAGAAATAGCAACTCCATTATTGTTTGAATTGTTCAACACTATTGATTACAATAGTTCCGGTAATTGGTTTGTTGCGCCAAAGGGAATTGACTATCGCTTAGTCTGTTCTGAATCAGGCAAAGTGCCTGATGATTTTTGTGATAGCAAGGTAATGGACATGTACATTCCAATGGTATCATCAAATGAAAAATGCGATCATAAGAAAAATATTTTTGTGAGCGATGATGAAAAAATTTCTTACTGCACATCGTGTCTCCCCCTTCAAGGCTATAAAAGAAAGTTAGTAAATAATTATGCTCCTGAGTTACTTGCATGGATGGAAGAAAATAAAATCATTCATGAAAAGCTTCCACCACACAATCCAAACTGCGAAAGGATTTTCAGCGATGGCAAGCCATACATCACCTCGCCAATAAACAACATGGATTTTTTTATTGATCAGGCTGATACCCAGAAAATTCTTTTAAGCTGTCATGCTGCAATGGAAGTGGAAAAAATTTACTGGTTTGTAAATGATAAGCTATACGCATCATGCAAGCCCGATGAACGTTTGTTTTTTCAACCCGCTACAGGCAAAACAAAAATTTCATGTGCCGATGACAAAGGCCGCAGTAATTCGGTTTGGATTAATGTGAAGGGGTTGCATTAGCAAAAGGAATAATTATAAGGTGGTTTCAAAAATTCATTTAGTTTGGGGAATAGTGGAAAGCGCCATCATTCCAATTTTCCAATTCTTTGAAACTTTATACCACTTTACGGAAGCTAACCATACCTACCTTGTATCTTATTAGCCTTTTTTGAAGCCACCTCAACATTTGGGTATCAAAGAATAAATTCTGCTCACTATAACATATTGTATTTTAATAAAACATTAAAGTTATACATTGAGTAGGTTATTCAAAAAACTAAAAATATATTCACCGTCATAAAATAAATTACATTTCTAAAAAAGTAATTGCCTTAACCGGCCAGACCTCCTGAAAAAGAATAAGGGATTACTTTTTAAAATTAGCTTACCATTCCATTACCTCGATTTTTATTTCCGACATTTTCTTATTATCCCATTCTTATTTTTAAACATTTTAAAAACCATTAAACTCAATGAAAAATTTCAAACTTAATTACGCATCGGTTATACTTTGCTGTATAACAGTATTAAACGTATTGCTTTATAATGAAGCAAAAGCACAAATTTGGTCTCAACTTGGGCCTGGGGCAGGCGGGCAGGAACGAGCTGTTTATGTTTATTCTCATTCCGGATTGCTCGATTTTTTTGTTGGCTCTGATGTGTCTGGCGTTTGGCGCGCATCGAATGTTGATCCACTTCTTATATCAGACCCGAATCAATATGTTTGGGTTTATATCAGCAATCATGAAATAACAAGATTTATCAATAAGTTTTTTAATCCCGCTATAACTTCTACCTTAACTACCGATGATTATTTGTTTACTGGATATAGGAACGGAATTGATAGAATTAACCTTACCATCCCCGCTAGTGCTATGATACACGTTTGGGATCAGGATAATGCATGGGTGAGTGATATGTATATGGGTGATGAACATGCAACAACTCATAACCATCTTTTATATTTCACAACCGGCACTACTAGAGTTACTGATGAGCCTGGGAATAATAAAGACAATACCGTCATTCATGATTTCTATTTTGGATACATGAATCAAAATCAGGATGCAATAAATGCCGGATTAGTTGGATATGATTTAGGCGGACTATCAGGCGATAAAAATGTTTATTGTATGAATGTAGATGATAATCAAACCTCAACGGACCCAATAGATGACAAATTTTTAATAGGAACTGAAAATGGTCTTTATGACTTCTTATATACAGACTTTAGTTCATTAAGTGTTACTTCTAGCATACCAATACCAATTGGATCCGGCAGTTATAAGGCAACAAGCATAACACAAATAGGTATAACTGATCAATATCTTGTTACCATTTATGATTTAGGAATATTTACTTATGATGTAAGTGATGGTGATTGGTTGAGGGATGCTAGCACTGCAGCAATTAACTTGGTAGTTGAATTATTTGCTCAGGATAAAGGTTTGGCCTATCAAGACGTAGCCGGAACTTCTACAATACAACAATTCACTAAATTAATGCCAATACGATCACCGGCTACGGGCCTTCCTTTCGGCTGGTTACTGTTCAATGAAAAAAATCTAAATTCAACCCGAACTTTATATTATGGAGCTTTTTATGCTCCTGATAATGGTAATGGAATTCCTACTACTTCATGGAAAGTTTTAGATACATGGGCAGGAAGTAATAGCTATGGATGGAACAACTCACCTCCTGCCAGCAATATAAATGGAGCGTTGGTTCTAAGTGATAACAGGTTGCTGATTGGTAAAAACGGTAACATCCTAATTACACAACAACCTTTAAATAGTTCCACACCTCTTGGCACTGATTGGCAACAGATTTATACTAACGAAGACCCCGCAAACAGTGGCTCATGTGATGATCTTTTTGAACATAGAGGTTATGTAAATACTGCTCCCAAATGCGTTTTTGAAGACGAAGATAAAAGGATATGGATGGCACAAAGTGACCGTTTAATGTGGTATGCTGATGATGGTGGGTTATTCTTTAAAGAAGTACCAAAAGATAATACCGGTGTTTCAAGTTGCATACACCTTAATACAACAGGAGCAGCTACGGGTACCTGCAGTACTTTACCATTGTCAGATTGTTTTTTCGTTACAAAGGACCCGAGCAATCCAAGTGTCCTATATGCAGGTGTAGGGGAAGGCAACGCAAGTAACCAAGGATTAGGATTAATAATGAAACTTGATCCAGCAATAAGTTCAAATGAATGGAAACCAGTAGGAACCGGGGCCACAGGACTTTGTGGCGATCCTGTGAAATTATTGTTTTATCAAACAGATATGTACATGCTTTTTAACCAAGCTAGCGGTACGCAACAATTATTTCACTATAACACTGCAATGAGTAAATGGGATATCATTACATTATTTACTGAGAGTATTAATGATGCTGTTATTGGTAATGATGGAAATCTCTTTGTGATTCGGGCTGGTTCAAATGCAAACGAAGGAGTCTATAGGTTTACAGGTTCTGGAATAGCGTGGGCCCAACAATGCAGCACTCTAACTGGCACACCTGAAAAGTGTACAAAACTTTGTATTTTACCATATAGTGGTGGATATAAGGTAATTTGCGGCTTAAAGCCAACAACTGCGGCTACATATTCTGAAAGTTTAAAAGAAGTTTATAATTCTGCAAATGTTAATATTTGTTCAAACATTAATATTACTAATTCAGCTTGTATTGGCGGTACTTTAGCTACAGATATTTTCAGCCATTTATACTTTGATAACCTTGATGCAAATGAAGATGGTGGGATTAATTTTATTGAAGTTAACAATTTCAGGCATATCATTTATGTAAGCACTGTTCACGACTTGGTGGCTGGTACCAGTGCTGTCACATGTAGAATATACCGTTCAACCTACGATCCCGCCAATGGGAACATTGAACCGTGTTGGACAGAAATAACCGGTAATATGCCCAATAAAGCAGTTAAGTTTATTAACACTACAGGCAATGATAAAAACTCATGTGGAGAAGAAATTCATTGTTGCGTGCGTGGCTTAGGAGCATGGGATTGTAAAATCAATAACGGCTTTAATGCTTCATCTGGCACATTCAATTCATTATACTACGATGTTCCTTCATCATTTAATGTTACCGGTATACTGAATTTGAATAACTGTGACTTGTCAATTGCCGCTGGAGTTTCTATTACTGTTGGCACAGGTGCCACTCTTAATCTTAACGGTTGTCGCTTATTTGCATGTGGGGATATGTGGCAGGGTATTATTATTAATAATGGTGGCGCAGTTAACGTTACTAATTCTAAAATTGATGATGCAATTGTAGCCATATCATCAGGTGGGGGTGCATTTACTTTACTTAATTCAACATTCGATAATAATCGTCAAGCTGTCTATGCTCATGACGCTGATTTCAGCGCATCTGAAATATCGGGTTGTTTTTTCGATTATACTAAATTACCAATGTTTGATGCAGGATTACCTGAATCAAATATATTCCTCAGTAATGCAACCAATTTGTTCATTGGCTATGACGCTTCAAATTTTGCACCTAATGTTTTTACGAAGGCTGTTAACGGCATATTTGCAAGAAATTCGGATGTGCATGTTTGCAATTCACAATTTACAAATTTAGGCGCTGATTTTACAGATGAGAGTGGAGTAATTGTCAGGGGAGGCTGGGGTATTAATGCAAACAGCACCAGTGCTGTTCCTAATTTTTTAACCGTTGATCAATATACTAATGCCGCAAACACATGGCCATCATGTGAATTCAATAATTGTCGAACTGGCATTTCTGTTTTTGGCCAGTACGATGTCAACATTAAGCACAACTTTATGGATAATTGCTTTGTAGGCGTGAATTTTTCAAATAACAGGCAACGAACAGTCAACATAATAGCTAACAGGTTTAATAATTTTGTAATCGGTTTAAATGAATATGATGACGATGCCACAATTACCATAAACAACAACCTATTTAATACCGATGCCGCTGGTATGCCTCTCGCCTACTTAGCTACATCTACATTCGGCTCACATGCTATAAATATGCGCCAGGTAATGAGTATTGGCAGCAGGATACAGATACACGGCAATCGCATTAACAATACATTTTCTGGAATGACCTTGCTTGATCTGAAAGGTGTAAATACAGGCGATGTTAATATAGGTGGCACTAATACCGGCACTGCCGACCTTGATAACCACATCTGGTTTAAAGCGCCTAACGGCAGTAACAACAGGCAATATGGCATAAGGACTTACCAGTGTACCGGTAAAGGAGTTTTAATTGCCGAAAATAAAATTGAACGCGATGCTACACAACCAAGCCAGTTGGCGCAACAGGACTTGTATATTGGCATTTTTAATGAACGGGCCACCGACATTTTAGTACATAACAATTACACTATTAATATGGGAACCGACCATGTTTACTACGGCAACTGTCTCGGCACTGATATACGTTGCAATAAAATGGAAAGCAGTTTCCAGGGTTTTAAATTTATAAGTGCTACCCTGACTACTGCAAGTAAATATGGAAGTGACATAGATGTAACAGACAATCATTGGGAAGGCGCCTATTTATCAAATACGAATGAAAGAATAACAGGCGCATTTGCAGGTAATCCACTTGATTGGTACCATCGTAATAGTGTTGTACCCTCAAATAACTATTGCCCGTATTATCATTCATCCCCACTTGTATCGGTGACTCCAAAAACTGCAGCGAATCCCCAAACATCAAATTGCGAATTTTATTTTAATGGTGACGATAAAAGAGATGACATGTTACGCATTGCAGGCGACAGTGTTCCATTTGATGAATTTCCTGATGAAAATGTTTACTACAATGATTTATCAGCTTATAGAAACTTGAAAGATGACAGCACCTTAATGTATTCAGGATCTCCGGGCGATTTGTATTTACAGCAATGGTATGCTGCACAGCAAAACAGTAATATTGGTAAATATGCCGATGTAAATAGTTATATAGCGGCTAAGAATAAACAGGCTGCATTAATCGCCAATCTTTCAATCGTTGATACAACAATCATCCTGCAAAACCTGCGTACTGCCACCGACATTTACCTTAAATATTTTTTTAATGCCGACAGCATGCCTGTGTTAGATTCTGTTACATATGAAACACTTTTAGCCATAGCTTTGCAAAATGGCATAGAGGGTGGCGAAGGTGTTTATATGGCAAGGGCAATGTTAAATATTGATGTGGAAGATAACATATCCATTGCCCGATTTGCACACCCTGCTGCTACTATTAATAATAGTTCAAGAGAACAGCAGCAATTTAAAATATTTCCCAATCCCTCTGATGCAACATTCACTTTGGAATATGAAATAGGAATTAATGATAAGGTATCAATTGTTATTCAAAATTGTTTAGGTCAAACAGTTGATCATATTAATCTTGATAATTCATCAACTTATCTTAACTTTAATCTTTCTGATTATGGCAGCGGAATGTATTTCTACAAATTATTTAATAATTCTATTTTAATTAAAACAGGTAAGCTAATGCTTACGAAATAAATCTATATTGAGGCAGCTTTTAGCTGCCTCAATATTTTCATTAATCAATGAACCGTCAATTTCTATTTATTTTAATATTTCTATTTCCTTTTTCCTTGTGCGCTCAATTTATTTCCAATATTTGGGTCTTTGGTGACAGTGCCGGAATAAACTTTAATAACGCACCCGCGCCTATAATCACCTCAATTGATTCAAGGGGCAGCAGTGCATCAATTTCTGATAGTTTGGGCAACTTACTATTTTATGTATGCGATTCGCCCGATGCACTCAACGGAGGAATTGATAAACCTTCTAAAATATACAATAAGGACTTTCAGTTGATGATGTATGGAGATTCAATAATTGGCGATGCCTGGTATAAGGAATATGTTATTCTAAACTTTCCTGACAGTGAGAATCTTTTTTATGAAATAACTGCTGGAGTTACCATCAATAGTGGTTTATATTATTCAATCATTGACATGGATTTGGATAGTGGTCGCGGAGCAGTTGTGCAAAAAAACATTCAATTAAAAGATAGTGATTTTTGGTGTAATGACGGCCTTGCTGCAATAAAGCATGGCAACGGGAGAGACTGGTGGTTGATAGCGCGTAACTGGCAGTTTTATACTGATACTTTTTATTTATATCTTGTGACACCTACAGGAATTAACTTAGACCATATACAGAAAGCAGGTGATATAGTGCAATCAGGCTTCTTCAGAATAGAACCTTCAAAGGATGGAAGTAAGATTGCTTGCCTTACTAATAAGGGATTAATGAGTGTTTATGATTTTAACAGATGCAACGGTTATCTATCTAATCAAATAAGTATTCAACACGAAACAACGGATCCAAACTTTTTCCCATGGTATTGGGATTGTGAAATATCTCCCAACAATAGATTTTTATATGTGAGTAAGCCCGCTGTAGATAATATGAGCAGTACGTACTTGTTGCAATTCGATTTGCTTGCAAGCAATGTGGCTGCATCAAGAGATACTATTTATTCTGCGCCTTTACCAGTTGTTGGTGGTTTAATTGAATTGGCACCTGATAATAAGATGTATTGGAGTTGCGCATACAACCCACCATTTACTTTTATGTACCCATATCCGGATAGTGTGTATAATAATATCAATATGAACCTGAGTGTTATTAATGAGCCTGATAGCTTGGGTACTGCATGTAGTTTTCAGCCATTTTCTTTTAATCTTGGTGGCAAGCGCACCTATTATGGTTTACCCAACAACCCTGATTATGATATGAAGCCGCTTTATGGTAGTGTGTGTGATAGTTTGAGTGCTGGTATAAATGATTTACAACCCATAACATGCAAGCTCTTTGTTTCTTATGTAAGCCCCTGGCAAAAAGCATTTATAAATGCACAGAACCTAAAAGGCACAACCTATACGCTTACTGTTATTGATATAGCAGGCAAATTGGTTTTTAAAGAAAAAGGCAGGCTGCGCCCGCCTTATTTTACAAGGGATTTAGATTGTGGTGCATTTGCAAATGGTATGTACATTGTAACACTTACAACGAATAAGGAAAAGGTTGCTCAAAAGTTTATCAAAAACTAAAGGCACCTGAGCAATTTAAAATATTTCCCAATCCCTCTGATGCAACGTATACGCCCGACCAATCCATCTTGATTTGATTTTACATAGTGTGTTAGTTTGCAGTAAAAATAATGTATGGAAACTAATAAGCAGCATAGCACCAAAGCAGAACGTCAGGCGCACATAGATGCATGGCATCAATCGGGACTGAGTCAACAAACCTATTGCAAACAAGTTGGAGTTAACTATTACACGTTTAACAGTTGGATCACCAAGCAAAAGTTCAAACCAACAGAGCCAAACAAGTTTTTGAAGTTAGAAATAGCAGATGCTGCTGAGCCGGTTCCAGCAAAAACATTTGCCACATTAATTTTTTCAAACAGGATCACCATGCAATTACACACGGAAGTAAGCGCAACATTTTTAAAACAACTTCTGACATGCAAATAGTTTTTCCTTCATCGTGCCGTTATTATCTGCATTCAGGCGCGGTTGATATGCGTAAAGGGTTTGACAGTCTGTGCGGAGTGGTGCAAGAGCAATTTAAGATGACGGCATTAAGCGCAGATGTTTTTATATTCATTAACCAGCATCGTAACCGTATAAAGTTGTTGCAGTGGCAGGGCGATGGATTTGCTATTTTTCATAAGCGACTGGAACGGGGCACGTATGAAATTCCAAAACAAAACAGCGCTTCAAATTCGATCACGCTCACCCCGCATCAGCTGCAATTTATTTTAGACGGCATTGCTTTATCAAGCATCCGTAAACGCAAGCGATATGAGCAGCTGATTGTTGATAAAAGCTAATAAAATCAATACTCTTAGCCACTTTTGTTTTGTATGTTTGTGTCGTGATATTCATGCAGCAACAACTCACTTACGAAGAACTTTTACAGCAAAATATTTTGCAGGCTGAAGTGATAAAATCACAAGCTGAAAAAATAAATAAACTCGAAGAGCTGGAAGGCAAATATTTTCTGCTTCAACAGCAATTTGCACAAATGCAGCGCATGATATTCGGCAGCAAGAGTGAACGTTTTGTACCTGTAGCAAATCCATCACAGGCCACACTTGAATTTAATATTGAACCTGCCGCTACCCTTGAACTAAAGCAAGAGCAGGTAAGTGCGCATACCCGCACAACGGTTGAAAAGAAAACAAATCATAAAGGCCGATTGAAATTACCGGCACATTTGGAACGTGTAGAGCACAAGTTAGACCCCACAGAAGATGTGACGGCATTAAAATGTATAGGCGAAGAAATTACCGAAGAACTGGAATACACACCCGGCAAATTTTTTGTAAACAAATATATACGCAAAAAATATGCAAAGCCCGGTGGCGAAGGCATCATCACAGCAGCATTGCCCACACGCCCGATAGACAAAGGCATTCCGGGTCCGGGATTGCTTTCGCAAATCGTCATTGATAAATATGTAGATCACTTGCCACTGCACCGGCAGGTGCAACGTTTTAAACGCGAAGACATTCACATCCCTGCATCTACCATTACCGATTGGGTAAAATACACAGGCAATTTACTGGCACCCCTTTATGAGGTGTTGAAACAACAGGTACTGAAATCAGATTATATCATGGCAGATGAATCGCCTATCAAAGTACTGGATAGCGAAAAAGAAAACGGCACCTGTCAGGGATATTATTGGGTATATCGGTCACCGGTAAAAAACCTGGTGCTGTTTGATTACCGCCCCGGGCGTGGCAGAGAAGGCCCCAAAGAAATATTAAAAGACTTCAGCGGTCATTTACAAACCGATGGTTACCCGGTTTATGAAATGTTTGAAAAACAACCCGGCATCACGCTGCTCAGTTGCATGGCACATGCACGCAGGTATTTTGAACAAGCTCTGGATAATGATAAAGCCCGCGCTGAATTTGCATTGCAACAAATACAATTACTCTATGAAGCAGAACGCACAGCTCGCACTAATAATTACACACCTGCACAGCGGCTTGAATTGCGTAAGAGCGAAAGTATGTCCGTACTCGAAAGTATAAAGCAGTGGTTAGGGGAAAATGTTACGCTGGTATTACCGCAAAGTGCAATTGGAAAAGCCATCACTTATTCACTGGCACGATGGGAGAAGCTATGCGTATATGTAACTGATGGAAAATTAGAAATTGACAATAACTGGGTAGAGAACAACATCAGACCCATAGCATTAGGCCGCAAAAATTATCTATTTGCCGGCTCGCACGATGCTGCGCAGCGTGCTGCAATTATTTATTCGCTTTTGATCACCTGCAAAATTAAAAACGTAAATCCTTTCACCTGGCTTAAACAAACCCTCTCCATCATCCCCGATACCAAAGCAACAAATCTGATTGAACTGCTTCCACGGTAATTTTTTACCTTTCTCGAAATTTTAAATAGGGACATGGGTTGGTCGAATGCTTACGATGCAACATTTACTTTAGAATATGAAATAGGAATTAATGATAACCTATCAATGGTTGTTCAAAATTGCTTAGGTAAAACAATTGCCCAGTTTAATCTTAATAAGTCATCAAATCATTTCAGCTTTAATCTCTCTGATTATGGAAGCGGAATTTATTTCTATAAATTATTTAATAATTCCTCTTTAATTCAAACTGGTAAGCTCGTGCTCACAAAGTAAATTTATTTCAGGGCAGTGCAGGCTGCCCTGAAATTTTTCTTTAAAATATAAAAGCCTGTATGTTATATGCCTAATTTTAACTAATGCGTCTGCTTCATATTTTCATTCTTTGCTGCTTAGCACCTCTTCAATTATTATCGCAAAGTAGTAACCTCATCTGGTGCTTTGGTGATTCAGCAGGTATTAACTTTTCCAATTCAAGCAATCCTGTTCCATTTTCTACATCATTAGACACAAGAGGTTCATGCGCATCCATTGCTGATAGCATTGGTAATTTACTTTTCTATGCTAACACCCGGGCAACTTTATCAGGTAATACAACTGTCGTATGGAACCGAACACATAATTTGATGCAAAATGGAGATTCAATAATTGGCAGAGGGTGGTATAAAGAATTACTAATTTCTCCTCAACCAGGAAGTGATAGCCTATTTTATCTTTTTACAGCAGGTGTTACTTCATTTAATGGTTTGTTCTATTCATTAATCGATATGACCTTAGATAGCGGGCGTGGAGCAGTTGTTCAAAAAAACATTCAGTTGCAAGACAGCAATTTTTGGTGTAATGACGGACTTTCTGCAATAAAGCATGGCAATGGTCGCGACTGGTGGATTATTGCACGTAACTGGCAATTTAATACCGATACATTTTATTTTTATCTTGTTTCCCCCATGGGAATTAATCTAGACCACATTCAAAAAATAAGCGATGTCTTACGTCCGGGATTCTTTAGAATTGAGGCGTCTAAGGATGGGAGCAAAGTAGCTGGAGTTGACCCTGCCGGTTATATCAGCGTTTTTGATTTCGACCGCTGTAGCGGTCTTTTTGCAAATGAATTAAACATTCATCATGAAACGAGTAATCAGAATCTGATTCCTTGGTATTGGGATTGTGAAATATCCCCCAACAATCGGTTCTTATATGTAAGCAAAGAGTACACTAGTTTTGATACAAACAATTATGTATTGCAATTTGATTTGCTTGCCAGTAATGTGGCTGCATCTCGAGATACGATTTACACAGTGCCATTACCTGCCATTGCAGGATTAATAGAATTAGCACCTGATAATAAGATGTACTGGAGTTGCGCATATAATCCGTTATCCTCTTTTATGTATCCATATCCAGATAGTGTGTATAATAATATCAATATGAACCTGAGTGTTATTAACCAACCTGATAGTTTAGGCAGCTCATGTGCTTTTCAACCGTTCTCTTTTTATCTTGGAGGCAAGCGCACCTATTATGGTTTACCTAATAACCCTGATTATGATATGAAGCCGCTGTATGGTAGTGTGTGTGATAGTTTGAGTGCAGGGATAAACAGCCCCCCGGCCCCCAAAGGGGGGGAGATGTACGTTTCTTATGTAAGCCCCTGGCAAAAAGCATTTATAAATGCACAGCACCTTAAAGGCACTACCTATACGCTTACTGTTATTGATATAAGAGGTCGGTTAGTTTTCAAAGAAAAAGGCGCGCTGCGCCCGCCTTACTTTACAAAGGATTTAGATTGTGGTGCATTTGCTAATGGTATGTACATTGTTACGCTTATTACTAATAAGGAAAAGGTTGCTCAAAAGTTAATCAAGAATTAAACATCGCCTACAACTCACACACAGCTAATTTCTTACCCATTCAAAGAGGTTTTGATTACTTAATCAATCAATAAATTAGCAAAGTCAAACCTTGGAAACGTCTTAAATGTTACACTGAAACGAAGTCGAAGTGTCAAACAAATGTCCTTCTTAATATAGGTTAAATAGCGTAAACCCAACAGCCATGGGCGATTCAAAGCCTTCTCCCGCTCAAACAATAACAAGTCGTGTTCAAACAATAGCAATCTTACCGGAAACAACGTCAGGTCGTGCTCAAACATTTGCAATCTTGGCGGCAACAATGTCAGGTCGTGCTCAAACAAATACAAGTCGGGTTCAAACAATCACAATCTTGGCGGAAACAATGTCAGGTCGTGCTCAAACAATTGGAATCTTACCGGCAACAATGGCAGGTCGGCTTCAAACAAAGAGCATCTCTCCTCAAACAATGTGCATCTCTCCTCAAATAACTTTTCTCTTTGACCCATCAAAAGCAACTTGCCTTTATCAAAAGGAATAACCGATAAATCAATAAATATCCTTACTCAATCAAGCCGTTAGCAGGTAACGATACTTCAGAAATCACATTAATCCTAAAAAACTTTCCGAAGCAAAATAGCAAGCGACCATCTGTCGCTTCCACCTGTGGCAATGCCGGGTCTCAGCGCAATACTCATTGAATGAGTAAATAATGTTCCCGCTTCCACTTTGCCTGTGAAGAAATTATTACCTGTGGAATAATTCATTGACATGACGGGATTGAGACTTAACCACCATTGTTGATTTGCCGATCTTGAAGTAAATAACAAACCGATAATTCCCTGGTTGGTATTCGCATTAGTGCTATGGTTGTTTAAGGAAAATGATTGCTTGTAATAAGGCGTGATGATGGATCTTCTCACATGATAAAAAACAAATCCGGCACCAAGTGTCATGTCATTTTTTTCTGTATTAAAATTTTCATCACCATTTCTGAAATTAAATTCACCGGTAAGTGAAATCCCATTTTTATTTGTGATATAAGGCACATAGTTAGCTGCCAGCACAATGTTACCAAAACCGGATACTGATCCATCTTCTGGGTGTTTAGCAAACTGGTAAGGCACTTTCACATTAAGATTCAATCTTAATTTTTTAAAACTATTACCATACTTTATATAAACCATGTCACTATGTTCATTGGTATTTGCAAACGCCCGGCTATACTCATTTCCAAGTTCCATAAAATTAGAAATGTTAAGTGGATTAGTACCGGTTTTGTCATGCAGAGCCAGGCTATCTTGTTGCGCAAAACTAATGTGAGTGAAAAAAAATAATATCGTTGCGGTTATTAATGCTTTAGTTTTCATCTTCAAATGGAATGTAATTATTGAATACAATGCAACAAATTACAGACCGCTTCCGGATTCCCTATTTTCTTTATATGGAGAAGCATTATGAGGGCAAATTCCTCCACAAATGTTTACCTGTGAATTTTACAATAAGGAATAAAAAGAACAATTTGCACCACTATCTTCTTAAAAAAACCCACCCCGATTTTTCATCAGAGCGGGTTTCTTGTTGCCAATTGCCTCTTACTTTACTTAACCACAGAAAACTTTTTGGTCTCGCTTATTCCTTCACCTTTCAATTGCACAAAATAAATTCCGTTAGCAAGTGAAACTGTTGGTATGGAAACTGTTTTGGTTGCTGAAGCTTTTAGTAAATTGCCTTGCAGGCCCTCCACTTTTTGCGAATAAACTATCTCACCAAAATTGTTTCTTACTTCAATTAATATGGGCTTTGACGTAGGTGCCTTAAATGAAACGTTCAACACATCATTAGCGGGATTCGGATAAACATTTATACCGTTGTTTTCATCCACACTACTAATTTTCTCCAATTGCTTCACAGGTTCATTTGTCATTTCCCATGGAACTGCAGTTCCATCATAAACACCTGAAAGTGGTGCTGCACTAAAGAGTGGTATCGGGCATCCTGAAATATATGCAGTAAAGTTGCCACCACCTGTGGGGTTAAAATTAAAATCGGGTTGAAATACGATACCGGTGCCTGCATTATATTTTACATCAACTATTCCACCCGTTGTGTAGGTGCGCGAACCGGTAATATTGCCTGAACAAGTATAACGCTGAAAGCCGCCTGAGCCGGGACTGTTGGCAGGTGTAAGCGATAAATCAACCGGGCAATAAGAGTATAGATCAGATGTCCATATACCTCGACCGAAAGTAGCAGCAGTAACTTTATTCAAATCGGTATTGATATAAAAATCATTTACTATTACATTAGGAAGACCATTTTTATAAGCTATCCAGTTACCAAGATCATTATTACGATAATAGATTCCTACATCAGTTCCAACATAAATACCATCATTAGGACTTCCGGGTTCATAAGCAATGCAGTTAGCAGGTATATTAGGCAAGGCTCCTGTAATATTTGTCCATGATGTTCCGCCATTACTTGAATAAAAAACCTTATTGGCGGCACTGTATCCCGAAAATGTAACCCATACTTTATTGGCATCAATAGTTGAAGTGGCAAGGAAGGTTATCGAAGCACTACCCACCGGAAGTGTGCCTGTAATATTAGTCCAATTGGTCCCGCCATTAATTGTTTTCCTCACTACTGATGACGAAGCAGCATATACAGTGTTTGTAGTGTTAGTACCAACAGCAAATGCTATCTGCGTTCCCGCTCCTGTTAAAACAGTTGACCAACTGGTTCCACCATTAATTGTTTTATAAATATTTGAAAAACCAGTATATAATGTGGTAGGAGTGATGGGGTCCATAATAAAAGGAGTATTCCAATTTCCACCTGTTGCCCCTGATGGAGTAATTGTACTCAGGTTGTTACCGCCATCGGCACTCCTTAACAGGTTACCACCCGTGTTTGAATAATATAAAATATTTGAATTTGTATAATCAATAAGGCTATGAGCGCCATCGCCACCCCATATTTGCGTATGCGTATTTGCAGCGCCATCCACTATACCGGTGCCGTTATCCTGGCAACCGATTAAAAACAAATTACTGTTTTGAGGTGTTCCTCCAAAGTTATAGATCTGTGTATTCTGCAAGCCGTTTGATAGTTGAATAAAGTCATCACAACCATTTGTTGACTTATAAATGCCGCCATCGCTGCCGGTATAAATTGTTGTACCGTTAAATTCAAAAGCATGCTGATCGCAATGATTATATCCAGTTGTATTAGGCTCTACCCAATATGATTTACAAGTCCAGTTTACACCACTGTTAGTTGACTTCCATACTTCTATACCTCCTGCATAAACAATTGCAGCATTGGCCGGATCAATTCCAAGAGAAATATCATAATCAGCCTGCGAACTGTTATCACCACCGAGCGAATCGTAGCCTAAAATATTAGGAGTGTTTGACTGAAGCGTAAAATTAACTCCGCTGTCAGTAGAACGATATAATCCAACAAGGCCTGTGGTACCTCCGTAAAGCAAATAAACATAAGCCGAATTAGCGGGAGTAACTCCTATACATATTCTTGTTGATCCAGTTGTAGGCAGCACAGATCCTACAAGACTAAATCCCGCTCCGTTATTTATTGAACGGTAAAGCCGCGTAGAGTTACATGCATAAACAATATTATGATCACCCGGCTTAAATTCAATGTCCCAAAAATTACCTGTTTGAACTAATGTGTTCGTAGCCCAGCTATCAACAGTTCTGTAAACACCATTTGATGTTGCTGCAAATTGTATAGCAGGGTTAGTGGGATCAAGAAGTAATTTGCGGCCACGCACATTAGTTGATGCCGAAAAAGCTAAGCTTGTTGCATTCCACGATGTGCCTCCATTAACTGATTTTAATATGCCTATGGAACCAACATTAGTGTAATCACCATCACCGGTAAGAATATAAATTTGGCTCGTGTTAGCAGGGTTTATTCCAATGCCTGAAACACCTATAATGGGAATGCCGTCAGAAAGCGGAGTCCAGCTATTACCGCCCACTGTTGTTTTCCATAAACCACCATCGGGGCAACCCACATAAATCACTGAAGCATTTGACGGATCAAAAGCAATGCAGTTAACCCTGCCTATACCACCTGAATAGCCATGCGGGCCTGGGGTGTAGGTTGAAGGTCCCACAGCAGTCCACGCTCCGTTAAGCGATGAAGATTTGTTTAAAGATTGATTGTCGCGCTCTGTCTGCCATGCTTCCCATGCTTTGGCAGCCGGGTTTATAATCTTACCTGATGGATATACGCGAGGACCCATAAAATATTCCCAACGCTTAAACTGGAAATATTCCCCTTCTTGCTCTTCTCCATTGCCTTGCTTTAAGCGGTCTTTGTCAAGTTCTTTCTCTTGCTTTTCCTTCTTTGCCCAATATTTATAAAATGCTTTTTGAATATCGTAGAAGTTGGCATTGCCATCCTGCATCATCTTTTTGTACTCCTGGGCGTGCACCTCGTAATAAAATGCCGGCAGCAGAAGCAGTATTAATATTATGATTTTTCTTTTCATCTTTTTTGAATTTTAAATTGTGAAAATTTAGTTTTGAAAAGAATTATCTTTTTGATGCAATTGATTTTTTCAGTTCATTAATTTGATTTTGCTGATCACTGATTTGACTTTGCTGCTCGTCCGATAGTTTTTTCTGCTGTATAATGTACAGCGTAAGCTCTTCTATTTTCTCTACCAGCTTAGCTTGCATCTGGCCCACGTCCATTCCCTGCTCTTCCACCTCGCAGGCACTTGGCATACCGGGCAGGCGATTATAGTTTTTAATATGTTCTTCCACTTCATTTATTGAATTCAAATTGTAATTGCTGTCGAACACATAATCAGGGAAGGGCTGCAACTGCACTTTAAGTTCAGCGCAAATAATCTTGCCGCCTACTGTAAGTTTATACCCTGCAGAGGGCGCAGCGCCTATAGCGAAATTACCTGTGGTGGTAAGTCTCATTTGCTCAGCGCCATTATTGGTTGAAAAAAGCATATCAAAACTATTATGGGTTTGTAAATACGCGCTGGTAGCGTCAGCATAAAATCCTATTGCAGGTCCGGTAGCAGATGCCTGTTGCCCTATGCCAATACCAGCTAATTCCACAGTAAGTGCATAAGGGGGCGTTGTTGTTCTGATACCCACACTGCCTCCTGAATAAATATTTTTCCAGGTTTTTGTTGTCGAACCTAAATCAATTGCATTGGTAGTGCCGGGTATGAGGCTTTGGCTTACTGCCGTTGGGGCCATAAGGTTAGCTAATGTTTTGTTTGCTGAAACAGCACTCACCGCAACCCAGGCGGTGCCGTTGTAATAATAAAATCCTTTGGTGCCATCGGTTTGAAAAATTAATAAACCCGTTGCAGGTGTTACAATTGCATTGCGCTGTGCATTAGTCATGCGTGGGGTTAAGATACCTTTGGTGGTTGACGTTACATCAAGCAGCGATGAGGCATTTGGACCGGCTGTTCCGATACCCACAGGGCCGTTTGCCGGAAATGTGTTTTGTGCATTAGCACTGTTTGCGATTAACAGCCCTGCTGTAAGCAAAGCTGCCACTGAATAAAGTTTTCGTTTCATTTTTGTTTTGGAGTTTAATTGTTAATGAATAAATAAATTATAATAAGGATATGCGATTAAAAATCCACGTTGATTTAAACTCATGGAAAGTTGAGCTTAATGGATAAGTTATCAGAATGAAGCGAAACTGTGTTGTAATCGTATAAGATTTTAAAAGAGACGCGGTTAATGGAGTTTAATGGTTATAGATGGCCTGCTTTAAAATGAGATTGCTAAATGAAAACAAAAAAAGTAACAGCAGGAAATATAAAATGATGAAGGTTATGAATAGTTGGGTAGGAGGGGGATGTGTTTTTGAGTTTTGAGGTCTAAAAGGTTCCTCCTGAAATGCAGTTCTCGTTAGTTGTCTTTCAGGAGGAAACCTTTTTTAATGTTTAGTATGATTCTCTTGTTTACCATAATTTAGTTTTCAAATCTCAACTGCAAAAAATTTCCTAATTCACCATCGGTTTGATTTTTTTGATAACAGAAATGGCACTATCCGTTCCTGCGTTAATTATATCGACATTTGTAACTCCCTCGTAGTATCCGTTCAGGTGCAACGTGTAATAGGCACTGTTCACTTCATTCAAAAGTTTCCAATCCATTTTGCGAAGCTGGTCGCGATACCATTCAATGCTTTTTTTTCTTTTCGAAGGGAACTGAATATTTTTAATCTTGAATAAAGTATCAAGGGCAAGCAACATTCCGCTATATGCAGTACCGGAAGCGGTGCGCACATACTTTGCATCAGTATAATATTTTCCCTCGCGTCCCGCTTTGTGAAGTGTTTCTTTTGCATTATCAATATAACGCATTGCTTCTGTGTATGAACTTTTTTTCAGTTCGTTTTTTTCTTCAGTACTCATGGTGTAAAAATACTAAAATACTTTTCGTGTTTACAGGAAATTGTATTTCAGTTTTAGAAACAAGAAGGATGCTTTGATTCTGCAACTTGCTTCGAGTCTGATGCAACAAACTTTTTGAAAGGAGGTTGATAAATCAATTAAAAAAAAGGACGTCAACCTTGGACAAATATCAGGTTAATGAAAATATTACCCGTTGCTCTTCGCATAGTCAGCCAAAAACTTGGCAAGCCCGCTATCAGTAAGCGGATGTTTTAAAAGGTCAAGTATTGCGCTAAGCGGACACGTTGCAACATCGGCTCCTAACTGGGCGCAATTAATTATATGCATGGCATGGCGTATAGACGCAGCAAGTATCTGGGTTTTATAACCGTAGTTATCATAGATAAGGCGAATGTCTTCAATCAAACGAAGCCCGTCAGTGCTTACATCATCTAACCTGCCAATAAACGGAGAAACATAAGTGGCACCGGCTTTTGCAGCAAGCAATGCCTGTCCTGCAGAAAACACTAAGGTGCAATTGGTTTTAATTCCTTTATCACTGAAATACTTCAATGCCTTTACACCATCTTTAATCATGGGCACTTTTACCACAATCTGTGTATGCAGTTTTGCAAGGGCTTCGCCTTCTTTAATAATGTTATCAAAATCGGTGGCAATAACCTCTGCACTTACATCACCTTTTACCAATTGGCAAATGTCAACGTAATGTTTCATCACATTATCATGTCCTTTAATGCCTTCTTTTGCCATAAGCGATGGGTTGGTGGTTACACCATCTAATACACCAAGGTCATTGGCTTCTTTAATTTGTGCGAGATTAGCTGTGTCAATAAAAAATTTCATGGGGAGAGATTATTGGGTTATCCGTCATTGCGAGGAACGAAGCAATCTCCCGGATGCTTGCCGCTTATTAAAGATTGCTTCGTTCCTCGCAATGACGTTAAATTATAAATTCTTAATTCAAACAGCAAACTAAAAAAAGGGGCAAGCTACTTATATCGCACCGCTCAACCGCTTATCCTTGCTACATTCCTGTCCTGGGGAAGTTCGCAGGAGCTGGTCGCATAAGACTTACCCCGGCCGCAAATGTAATATTGATTTGTAATCTGCAACAAAGAAAATCGGTTTTTGGTTTTTGGTTTGAGTATCAAGGTTTCATGTTACGGTTAGTGGTTTGTGCAGCCGCATGGCAGTAATAACCCTGGGTAGCTACCGGAATTGGTTTGTCTTTAATCCATAAACCTGAAATCTTTTTAAATTCTAACTTCGCCCCATCATATTTCCATATTTCCATATTTCCATATTTCCGTATTTCCATATTTCCTTATTTCCATATCCCCAATCCCCTTTCATGTCCATCACCAAAACTTATTTACAGACCAGCCTGCATTATGGTGCATATTATGGTTTGGCATCATTTGCTTTCAGCATGTTGTTGTATTACACTATCGGAAATCCTATAGGAGCATTATCATGGCTGGGCGTTTGGATACCAATTGTTTTTATTTGTGTAGCAATTAAGAATCATCGCAATGAGCACTTAGGCGGTTATATTACTTATTGGGAAGCTTTCAGGGCGGGCTTTTTCACAATTGTTTTCGGAGGTGCGTTATATGCTGTGTTCATTTACCTTTTCGGGATTTCAATAGCGCAGCAAATGGTAAGTGATTATAAAACAGAGGTTATGCAGCAAACTGAAAGCGTACGTCAGCTTCAGCTTTTTGATGAAAAAGTAATTGACACCATGATCGAAGGTATAGAGAAAACCACAATGGGTTCATGGGCATCGGGCGATTATATGAATAAAGTATTAGGTGCGGCATTGGTTTCATTAATAGCTGCCGCAGTTTATAAAAAAACCAAAATGCCAACTGATGTGATAAATTAATGGCTCATGTTTGTCAATTGTTTTATGTTTGAATAATTTTTTGAACCCTCACTTTTAATAAATATTCCTTTATGGATATATCAGTAGTTATTCCCTTATACAACGAAGATGAATCGCTGCCCGAACTGGCTTCATGGATTGAGCGTGTGATGAATGAAAATAAATTCACTTACGAAGTGATCATGATTGACGATGGCAGCACTGACAAATCGTGGAATGTGATTGAGTCACTTCATCAAAAAAATCAGTTCATTAAAGGAATAAAGTTTCGCAGAAACTATGGCAAGAGTGCCGCTTTACAAAAAGGTTTTGAAGCAGCACAAGGCAATGTTGTAATAACAATGGATGCAGATATGCAGGATTCGCCTGATGAAATTCCTGAACTTTATAAAATGATTGTAACTGATGGATGGGATATCGTAAGCGGATGGAAGGCCAAGCGCTATGATCCATTAATGAAAACCATTCCTTCAAAGTTCTTTAACTGGGCTACAAAGAAAATGTCGGGTATTAATACGCTTCACGATTTTAACTGCGGATTGAAATCTTATAATAAGGATGTAGTAAAGAACATTGAAGTGTATGGCGAAATGCATCGCTACATACCTGTAATAGCACGCTGGCAAGGCTTTAAAAAGATCACTGAAAAAGTGGTGCAGCATCGACCGCGCAAATATGGAGTTACAAAATTCGGTCTCGAACGTTTTATAAACGGATTTCTCGATTTGCTTTCTATCTCCTTCATTGGCAAGTTTGGCAAACGACCCATGCACCTGTTTGGAACGGTTGGAACAATAATGTTTATGATTGGTTTTTTTAGTTCGGTTTATCTCGGGTTAGGCAAGTTGTACAATGTTTATAATCATATTTATGCCCGCATGTTAACTGATCGCCCCTCATTTTACATTGCATTGACAAGCATGATTCTCGGAACGCTTTTATTTATTGCAGGTTTTCTTGGCGAGATGATTTCGCGTAACTCACCGGTGCGTAATGTTTACCAGGTGGAGGAGAAGGTTGGGTTTTAAGGTTACTTATTCCTCACCAACTCCAAAACAATTTTTGTTTTTATAAAATTGCCGGGTTCATCAGAATTGGCGTCCTTCAATTTTGTAAGGGTAAGTGTATCGGTGTCGTTACTCAAATGCCAGCCCCAGTATTCTTCAGGTTTATCTTCCACAATGATGCTCATGGTATTCATTGGGTGTTCCATCATGTCGAGGCAATCACCACCAATGCAGCAATTATAACGAATGCCTCCCTCGTAACCAGTTAGGCTTCCGTCTATATTAAAAGTAATAGTTGCGCCTTGTGCATATCTGTCTTTATTGATCAGCGTATAACTTCCTTCAACAGTTGCTTCATTAAATGCTGATATAAACGCTTCATGAAACCGTCCATTTGGTTGAATATATTTTTCATCGGCTTTGAAGAATACTGATGGAATCGGGTAATTATCATTTCTTGAAATCATGATTTTTAAAGTTGATGATAATGAATCGTAAAACAATATTATCGGATTACCTTGTATAGCATTATCCAGAATTATTGAATCATGTTTGATAATTACCGGCAAAAAAAACTGTTCAAATCCATTATAAACAAAAACGGAATCACCGAAGGACTCATCGAATTGCATTTCATAAGCATAAGGCAATGTAAGAGGATCAAATATGCTCACCATGCTTCTATGCTCGCGAATGCTGTCTAACAAATTACCGCAAAGCCAGTTGCCATAAAGTTTTTCAATAGGTTTTGGCGGAAGTGATGAAGTAACTTTCTTACCCTCTCCTTTTTTTCCATTGCAGCTAAACATCAAAACACAAGCAGTTAAAATCAATATTAATTTATACCCGACACATTCGTATATTCGTTTTAATTCGTAATTCGTTGATGTGCGGATAGCTCGTTGCGTCCATTGGTATATTCGTAAAGATTCGTAATTCGTTGATGTGTTTTTCATATCATCCTCCTTATCATCCTCAACTTATGCGAATATTTTTTCATCTCATCATTATAAATCCCAAAGTGATCAATGTTATCAATGCGTACTTTGCCTGAGGCATGAATAATTTTATGATCATTCATCAGCAAGCCAACGTGCGTAATGCGGCCTTCCTCATTTTCAAAAAAAGCAAGATCGCCCGGATGTGTTTCATCAAGCAGGTGAACCTGTTCGCCTTGTTCGGCCTGCAGGTATGCATCGCGCTTTAGCGCTATTCCTGCAAGCTTAAAAACATTTTGTGTTAATCCTGAGCAATCAATGCCAAATGGTGAACGCCCGCCCCACAAGTAAGGCGCGTTAAGATACATGAGTGCATTTTCTACTAATTTTTTAAGATCAGTATCAGGATGTAAAATGTTTTTGGCTGCGCCATCGTAATAAAAATATTTATCAAGTATGCAGCATTTTTCATGATCGTAGTAGGGTAGGTTACTTGCCAGCACCACAGGAAAAGGGTTGCCGTTATCTAAAACTCCAACCAACTCATAACACAAAAAACTATTTTTCTTTTTGATGTTTTCATATTCAAACAAATCAACCAATTGCGCCTGCGCGGCAACTATCCAGCCGCTGTAATGATCATAATCACAACGGATGCGAATCCATTCATTTTGCTTTTCGATAACTTCAAATAGTTCACCAAATAAAAGTTGCGTAACGATTTCGCTTTTATGCGAAGGTTCGCTGCGTACAGGTATTACACTTTGGTTGCAGATGCCATTAGTCATTGTTTTCTAAATTATTATACGCGAATCAATGGAATAATTTCGAATGTTGAATTTTGAATAATGAATGTTGAAGTTTTAATCCGCATAAAATTAAATTCATAATTTTAAATTTTTATCCCCTTCAAAATTCATTATTCAAAATTCAACCTTCATCATTTAATTTCACCCTTAATGCACTCCCTTATGAGCCAGCCATCGCTCCGCATCAATAGCTGCCATGCAACCTGTGCCTGCGGCAGTTACCGCCTGCCTGTAAACATGATCCTGTACATCGCCTGACGCAAACACGCCTTCAATATTTGTTTTTGAAGTACCGGGAATAGTAAGCAGGTATCCATTTTCATCCATTTCCAATCCTGTATCTTTAAACAAATCAGTATTGGGCTGATGACCAATTGCAACAAAAAAACCTGTGATGTCAAGTAAGCGTTCTTCACCCGTTTTATTATTTATAAGGTGTGCACCTTCAACAGTTTTATCACCTGTTATTTCCTTGGTTTCATGATTAAAGAGCACTTCTATATTGGCTGTGTTTTCAACACGATGTATCATTGCTTTGCTTGCCCGCATTTCTTCACGCCTTACAATCATGTAAACCTTGCGGCATAGTTTTGCGAGATAAGTAGCCTCCTCGGCAGCGGTATCACCGGCACCAACAATTGCTACATCCTGTCCTTTAAAAAAGAAACCATCACACACTGCACATGCCGACACTCCGTAACCATTTAACCGTTGCTCACTTTCCAATCCCAGCCATTTGGCCGATGCACCTGTGGCAATAATTATACTGTCTGCCGTTATCCAGTCTTTATCATCTATCTGTGCCTTAAAAGGCCGCTCACTGAAATCAACTTTGTTTACGTACGACCAGCGTATATCAGTGCCAAAACGCAAAGCCTGTTTTCTGAAATCTTCCATCATCTCTGGTCCTTGTGTTCCGTTAGGATAACCGGGATAATTCTCCACCTCTGTTGTGATGGTTAATTGTCCGCCCGGCTGCAAGCCTGCAATCATCAAAGGTTTCATATCAGCACGCGCTGCATAAATAGCGGCTGTATATCCGGCAGGGCCTGAACCTATTATTAAACATTTTGTATCTGACATTGGGAAATTTGAAAATGGAAATTTGAAATTTGGTGTTAGTTGCCGGGAAACTTAGCATGTAACACCTTTCTTAATTGTGCGCAAAAATAATTTAATGAGCGTAAACCGAAAGTCGGGCAGTTGCATTTAAAATTGTTGTTACCAAGATGTTTTCAACAATGAGAACTTTGACAAAGTTTACAAGTGACTAAAAGTCACTCGCTCTCTGATAGCGTTCCCCAACAATGCTGACGCAACGTCTCCACGCTTGCGAGCCTTGCTGTGCAGAAATAGCAACTCTTTGTTTGTACTTGTTCATTTTTTTCCAATAGCGACAATTATTATTTCTCGGAAGTAATCAAAACAATCAAAACAACTTGTGGTGAACATACAAGTGGTGAGTGCTGTCGAACCAGTCGAACCTATCAACTTAATCAGCGATTCAAACATTTTTACTTTACCAATTTCACCTGACAGGTGCTTCGCGACCTTTCAGGTGAAGTAAACCGCAATCCATCTTAATCATCACTTCATCATCAATTTTGCCCGATACAATTCTTTTATACATTTGCGCTCCGTAAAAATTCATGATAAAAAATAGAACCAATAAACAATAAAATATGATTAACAAAATTGCTGCTCTGAGTCTTATAATCCTTTGCTCTATGAGCATTGTAAAAGCACAGAATGACCCGGTACTGATGACAATAGCCGGCAAACCGGTAAACAAATCAGAGTTTGAAAGGGTTTACAAAAAAAACAATAACAAAGACATCAGCTACGATAGTAATGCGGTGCATGAGTATCTGGAACTTTACATTAACTATAAATTAAAAGTGCAGGCTGCCCTCGATGAAAAGTTGGATACGGCATCTTCTTTTGTTAATGAGTTAGCAGGCTACCGCAAACAACTGGCGCAACCTTACATGACTGACACCACAGTATCAACACAAATACTGCGCGAAGCTTATGAGCGCATGCAAAAAGATGTACGTGCAAGCCATGTGCTTGTGCGTTGTGCACCTGATGCTTTGCCTAAGGATACTTCGGCTGCTTACACCCGCATCATGAAAATCCGTGATCTTATCATTAAGAAGAAAATGGATTTTACGAAGGTAGCACGCGATTCATCTGACGATCCATCGGCAAAAGAAAACGGTGGCGACCTGGGATATTTTACCGGCATGCAAATGGTTTATCCTTTTGAATCTGTTGCTTACAGCACACCTGTTGGCCAGGTTTCAATGCCTGTGCGAACCCGCTTTGGATACCATATTATTAAAGTGTCTGACATGCGCCCTGCGCAAGGCGAAATTCACTGCGCACATATTATGATAAAAGTAACTGCCGGAGTGAGCGATGCTGATACTGCTGCAATTAATGCCAAAACCAAGATCAACGAGATATATGCCAAGCTCAAAACAGGCGATAAGTTTGAAGATTTAGCCGGGCAATTTTCAGAAGATAAAGGCTCAGCAAAAAATGGTGGTGTATTGCCCTGGTTTGGCACAGGCCGCATGGTGCCTGAGTTTGAAAAGGCTGCATTTGCATTGAAGAATGATGGCGATTATACTGAACCTATTCGTTCATCATATGGATGGCATATAATTAAGCGTTTAGAAAAACGTGGCATTCCTTCTTTTGATGAAAAGAAGGCAGACCTGAAACAACAGATAGCCCGCGATAGCCGCAGCGAAGCCAGCAAACAAGCCATGATCAATAAGATCAAAACGGAATATGGCTTTAAGGAATTTATTCCTGCCAAAGAAGAGTTTCTTAAAACTTTAGATTCGAGCATTGTTAAAGGAGAATTTACTGATTCAGTTGCTCAAATGATGAAGAAGCCAATCATAAATATTGGTAACGCTAATTATACGCAAGCCGATTTTGCTGCATTTATTGTTTCTCATCAAACGCATAAAACTACTGGCGATCCATATACCGTAGGTTCGGCATTATATGATTCTTATGTAAGTGAAACTTTATTAGCTTATGAAGAAAGCCGTTTAGAAGAAAAATATCCTGAATTTAAAAACCTGATGCAGGAATATCGTGATGGCATATTGTTATTTGATCTAACCGATAAAAAAGTATGGTCGCGCGCAGTTAAAGACAGCACAGGATTAGTTGAATTTTATGGCAAGAATAAAGGCAATTACATGTGGGGCGAGCGCCTGAGTGCAACCATTTATACATGTGCAAATGAAGCGGTAGCAAATGATGTGAGAAAGCTGTTGAAGAAAAAAGGAATTACTTCTACCGAAGTTTTAGACCAGGTGAATAAAGAATCGCAACTTAATTTATCGGTAAAAGAAGGTAAATATGTTACCGGTGATAATGACATTATAGATTCGCTGCAATATAATGTTCCGACAAAAAAAACAGGTGCATCACCATATCAGAACCTTACAAAAGGATTAACGCCTAATTTCAATAAAAATGGCCAGGTTATATTTGTGGATGTGAAAGAGGTGATAGCACCTCAATCAAAATCTTTAGATGAATCGAAAGGTTTGGTTACGGCAGATTATCAATCGTATCTTGAAAAGAACTGGATTGAAGAGTTGCGTAAAAAATATCCGGTTCAGGTAAATGAGCCTGTGTTGAATACGATTATAAAAAAATAAACTTATTTTTAAGTTAAAACTGAGCGAAGTGAATCTCTCCAAAAGGTTCACTTCGTTTCGTTTCATAGCATTGTGGTTTGGTAAATTGGGATATGGAAATAGGGTAAATGGGGATATGGAATAGGGGTATCCGGTTACAAAAGCCTTAATAGAAAAAATTCAATCCGCATGGCAACTCCGGAATAATCGGGCTAGCTTTTTTTATTTATGCGAAATAAAATAAGGTTAATAAGGTTGGTACAGCGAGCTCTGATTTTCTACTAAGGTTTAGAAGATTATACGAATAACAAAAACCTTAGTAGAAAAGGTTATACACACATACACTTACCTTATTATCTTATTCATTCGATATAAAACTAGGGAAATAGGGGAAATAGGAAATAGGGAATACGAGGTTATACGAATAACAAAAACCTTAGTAGAAAAGGTTATATACACATACACTTAACTTATTACCTTATTCATTCGATATAAAAATAAGGGAAATAGGGGAAATAGGGAATACGAGGTTATGCGAATAACAAAAACCTTAGTAGAAAAGATTATACACACATACACTTACCTTATTACCTTATTCATTCGATATAAAATAATAAGGTTTTTGATGGATAACATTCTTTTCTACCAAGGAAAAAAAAATAAGGTTAATACAGCAATTCAGCAGGAGCGACAATTTATCCCATTTAGAGTTAAATATTATTTTCAATTGATTAAAAAAATAAGAACAGGATTTTCAACAGGCATTAACTTACTTAATGTGTGTCGGGATTGTTTTTCTTTTTCTAAAAAGCGTTTGATCGAAAACACCTTTGCCTTTTGCCTTTTGCCTCTTGCCTTTTGCCTCTTGTTTTTAACTTCATGTCAATACTTTAAAAAGGAAGACAAAGGTCCCGATGTTGCTGACCGGGTAGCGCGGGTTTATGACACTTATCTATATAAAGCAGATCTTACAGGAATTGTTCCTAAAGGCACATCGAACAGCGACAGCGTAATGATTGTGAAAAATTATATTGACAATTGGATAAAGCAAAATGTGATCCTTCATAAAGCTGAAAGTAATCTTAATAATGATGAAAAGGATGTAGAAGACCAGTTGCAGCAATATCGTAATTCGCTCATTACATTTATCTACCAGCGCGAGTTGATCAAAGAAAAGTTAGACACTGTAGTTAACGATGCAGAAATGGAGGAGTATTATAACCAGAACCAAAGCAATTTTCAGCTTCGTGATAACATTGTGAAATTTTTATTTGTCAAAGTAAATGCCAATGCGCCCAAAATTAAAAAGCTGCGCGATTGGTACAGGTCATCATCTGCTGCAGACCGTAGGTTGCTCGAAGATTATTGCCACCAGTTTGCAGTTGATTTTTTTCTTAATGATGATGAGTGGATACCTTTTGATCAATGTGTAAATAAAACCGGTATTAAAACTTACAACCAGGAAGAATATTTGCAAAACAATCGTACAATTGAAATTGCAGATTCGGCAAACATTACATTTGTTTGCATTAAAGATTTTAAAATAAAGGAAAGTCTTTCACCGTTAAGTTTCGAAACAGATAATATCCGCAACTTAATCATCAATAAACGCAAACTCGAATTGATTCATGAAATGGAGAAAGCCGCATATCAGCAGGCATTAGTAAATAAAGATTTTGAAATTTATAAAAAGTAAAGTGAAGAATAAACTCATCTGTAGGGCAGTAATATTAAACAAGGTATCAAGCTATTCAAAGACATTACTTGGGTTCTCTTTGTTGATTTTTATTAATTTTATAATGTCAATAAATAGTATTGCACAGCCCCAGGTGCTTGATGGCATTACTGCAATTGTGGGAAGTAAAATTATTATGCAATCAGAAGTTGATCAGCAATACCAGGCTTACATAGCACAAGGTAATTATGCCAATCCTGATATGAAATGCCAGCTTTTGGATCAGATGATTCTTACTAAAATGCTTTTGCATCACGCCATTCTTGATAGCATTGAAGTAACCGATGACCAGGTAAACGATGCTATGGATCGTAAGTTCAGGTATTTTATTGAACAGTTTGGAAGTGTTGAAAAATTTGAGGCTTACTATGGGAAACCTGTTTTGGAATGGCGTGATGAAATACGGCCTATCATGAAAGACAATTTACTAATGCAAGCCATGCGTGATAAGATCATCAAGACACAAACAGTTTCACCCGCTGAAGTGAAGCAATATTTTAATAACATTCCTAAAGACAGTCTGCCATTGATCAACGCTGAAGTAGAATATGCACAATTAGTAAAAAATGTGCCTTACAGCCAGGCTTCAAAAGCTGAATGCAGGAAGCAGTTAGAAGATTATCGCCAGCGTGTAATTAAAGGTGAATCAGATTTCGGAACCTTAGCTGTTTTGTATTCGCAGGATAAAGGTTCAGCGGCAAACAATGGCGAATTGGGCTTCGTAAACCGCGGTGACCTTGTAGCTGAATTTGAAGCCGCAGCATTTAAGTTACAGGCAGGCGAGGTTTCTCCCATAGTTGAAACAAAATTTGGTTTTCACATTATTCAATTAATTGAACGGAGAGGTAACCAGATCAATGTACGTCATATTTTATTGCGGCCTACCATTTCTAATGAAGACAATATAAAAGCCATCGCATACTTAGATAGCATTGCAGATCTTATCACTAAAGATTCGCTTAGCTTTACCGATGCATCCCAGCGGTTTTCAGACGATGAGGATTCACGATTCAGCGGTGGCACTGTGATGAATCCGAAAACAGGAAATGCCCGTTGGGAGGTGGATGAAATTGATCGTGATGTTTTCTTCCAGGTTGATCAGTTGCAGGTAGGTGAGTTTACAAAGTCATTGCCCTATTCAACTTCTCAGGGTAAGAGCGCTTACCGTATTCTCATGTTAAGATCAAGAACCAAGCCTCACGTTTTAAATATGGGTGATGATTATCAGCGACTACAGGAATTAGCTCTACAGGATAACCAGGATCATGCATTAAGAGATTGGATTAAACGCAAGAAAGGTTCTACATTTATCCAGATCAATCCCCCGTATAAAGATTGCGCAGCATTGAAGGATTGGAATAATTGAGATAAGCAACGAAGTAACGATGGACGAAGGGTAATGTAAATCGGGATAGCATCCCGAACGCGAGCAAATTTAGTGACGAAGTGAAACGATTATATATGAACACAGATAATTTTTAAAACAATATTCCATCATTCCATTTTTAACTCTAAATTTTTAATCTCTTTTTATGAAAAATTATAACTCAGATGTTGAAGCCGTTGATGACTTACGCAGAACGTATGAAAAATTACGTACTGAAATCGGTAAAGTAATTATCGGGCAGAATGAGATCGTACGCGATACACTCATTTCTATTTTCAGTAACGGACATTGTTTGTTAGTCGGTGTGCCGGGTCTTGCAAAAACATTGCTGGTAAATACCATTGCACAAACTTTAGGCTTAACATACAACCGTATTCAGTTTACACCTGACCTAATGCCAAGCGATATTATAGGAACTGAGATATTGAATGAGTCAAGACAGTTTCAATTTGTAAAAGGGCCGCTTTTTGCAAATATCATTCTTGCTGATGAGATTAACCGTACTCCTCCTAAAACGCAGGCTGCACTGTTAGAAGCCATGCAGGAACGTTCAGTGACCACTGCCGGTAAGCGATATGAATTAAGCCTGCCATTCTTTGTTCTCGCAACTCAAAACCCGATAGAGCAGGAGGGAACCTATCCATTACCCGAAGCACAATTAGATCGTTTTATGTTTAATGTGCTGTTAGACTATCCATCATTTGAAGAGGAAATTACCGTTGTAAAAAACACCACTTCATCGTATAACCCCACGTTAGAAAAAGTAATCACGGCTGAAGAGATCACTTACTTTCAGCAATTGGTGCGCAGGGTTCCAATACCTGATAACGTGTTGAACTATGCTGTTAATCTTGCTTCAAAAACACGTCCCAATACCAATCTTGCAACATCAGAAGTTAACAATTACCTGAGCTGGGGTGCTGGTCCGCGTGCCTCGCAGTTTTTAGTTGTGGGTGCCAAAACCCATGCAATTTTAAATGGTAAATATTCGCCTGATATTGAAGACGTAAAAGCAGTTGCACCAGCCATACTTCGCCATCGCTTAGTTAAAAATTACAAGGCCGAAGCCGAAGGTGTATCTGTTGAAAATATTATTGACAATTTGTTGAAGTAAGGTTTGTTTTCGTTTTTTTCTTGCGCTTTTCTTGCGCGCGATTGTATCGCGTGCATAATCTAAAATATTAAGCAAGTGCTTCGTTTGAAGAAAGTTCCTTCACTGCGTTCAAGAAGACAGAGTAGTCCGGGGCTTTTCCTTGGGTGCGATTGTATAGCATGTAACACATCGTCAATGGTCAATTGTAAATCGTCCGCCAACACAATAATTTCCCACATTTCTATGTTAGTAATTAGCATAAAACGCTTATGCAACTTTAGTTATAAGCCATATTCAATCGCTAATTTTACTTTTTATAAAAAAACATAAATATGTCAAGCGGAAATAAATTTAAGGCTCCTGTGTTAGATGATGGTTCGACTACGTTCACAACTGACTTCGATGAAGTAGAAGTAGCAGAGCCTCCTAAGACCGGCAATAAACCTCGCTCAGAGAAGAAAGCAAGAATTGAGAAGAAGGAAGAAAAAAAGGAGAAGGAGAAAAAAGAGAAACCTGTAGTGAGCGGAGCCGAACAATCAACTGCATCAAAAGTGTTGTCACCTTTTCGCGAAGAAAAATTTTTACGCTTCTGCGGATTCTTCTTTATACTGCTGTCTGTATTTCTGCTTATTCCTTTTATCTCTTACATTTTTACTCATGAAGCCGATTTTGATAAAGTAAATGATACTTCGTGGTGGGGTTTGTTTGGTGATACAAATATTCACGTTGAAAACTGGTTAGGAAAACTCGGAGCTATTTTAGCTCATGTTTTTATTTATAAAGGATTTGGTGTTTCATCATTTGCATTTGTACTCATTTCGTTTTTACTTGGTTTTAAATTATTATTCAATGTTGATCTCTTGCCATGGGGCAAGACATTTAAATATTCCTTGTTCACTTTATTGTTTGTTTGCGTTACGCTTGGATTTGTTTTTGCAACCAACAGCGACTTACTTTGGCTTGGCGGCACTTATGGTTTTCAGATGAGCACATGGCTTGTTAGTGCGTTAGGAAGTGTAGGCACAGGTATTTTACTTTTTCTTTCAGCTACGGCATTCCTTGCATTCACGTTCAACTATTCATTTAAATTACCTGAAAGGAAAGCTACAAACGTTGCAACATCTGCGCCTGAAAACGATGTTGCTGAAACAGAATCTACTCCTTTAAAAAACACAATACGTGATGAGGTTAGAAAACCAATTGTAATGGAAGTAAAAAAACCTGTCGAGTTTGAAGTGGAAACGACTATGAATGATACCGAAGATGAGCCATACAATGAAGAGTTGGACCCGATAGCTATCGGGTTAGAGCCTGTGCTTAAGGTTGCCGAAATGCCTGTTGAAGTAACTAACGATATACCAATGGATATTGAAGTAACACAAGTAGAAGAAGTTGACGAAGAAGAAATAAACGCAGAAAACATTCTTGAAAAAGTTGGTGCTTATGATCCTACTTTGGATTTATCATCATATCAATTCCCTACAATTGATTTGCTTGAAGATTACCAGGGACGTAAGTCAAAGCTTTCGCCCGAAGAAATTAAAGCTGAATTGGAAGCCAACAAAAATAAAATTGTTGAAACCCTTGGCCACTATAATATCGAGATTGAAAAAATAAAAGCAACCATCGGACCTACAGTTACCTTGTTTGAAATTGTACCAAAGGCAGGGGTCCGTATATCGAAAATAAAAAATCTTGAAGATGATATTGCATTGAGCTTATCTGCATTGGGTATTCGTATTATCGCGCCAATGCCTGGCAAAGGAACAATAGGAATTGAAGTTCCAAATCAAAGTCCTGAAACAGTTTCAATGCGTTCGGTAATGGCTTCTGATAAATTTCAAAATTCAGATTATGATTTGCCCATCGGTTTGGGTCGCACTATCAGCAATGAAGTTTTTGTTGCTGATCTTGCCAGGATGCCACACTTGTTAATGGCAGGTGCAACAGGCCAGGGAAAATCTGTTGGTTTAAATTGCGTGCTCACTTCATTGCTTTATAAGAAACATCCATCGCAGGTTAAATTTGTTTTAGTTGATCCGAAGAAAGTAGAGTTAACATTATTCAAAAAAATTGAGCGACACTTCCTTGCAAAACTCCCTAACGATGAAGAAGCTATTATTACGGATACGAAGAGGGTAGTGGCAACTTTAAATTCATTATGTATTGAAATGGATAACCGTTATGAATTGCTGAAAGACGCACAGGTTCGTAACATAAAAGAATATAATGCAAAGTTTGTTGCACGAAGACTAAATCCAAATGCAGGTCACCGCTTTTTACCGTATATAGTGTTAGTTGTGGATGAGTTTGCTGACCTGATTATGACAGCAGGTCGCGAAGTAGAAACGCCTATTGCAAGGCTTGCACAGCTTGCACGCGCAATTGGTATTCACCTGATTATTGCAACGCAACGTCCTTCGGTTAATATTATAACAGGAACCATCAAAGCAAACTTCCCTGCGCGGATAGCGTTTCGTGTTACATCAAAAATTGATTCACGAACTATTTTGGATGCAGGAGGTGCTGATCAATTAATCGGTCGTGGTGATATGTTGTTATCCACAGGCGCTGATTTGATTCGTTTGCAATGTGCATTTGTTGACACACCCGAAGTAGAAAAAATTACCGACTTCATAGGTTCACAGCGTGGATATCCTGACGCATATTTGCTTCCTGAATATATTGATCCGAATGGTGATGCAAGTGGAGTTGGAAATGATTTCAGCGCTTCCGAGCGTGATGCATTATTTGAAGAAGCGGCAAAAATAATTGTGCAACATCAGCAAGGATCAGCTTCACTTTTGCAACGCAGGTTGAAGTTAGGTTACAATCGTGCAGGCCGTTTGATTGATCAGTTAGAAGCTGCCGGTATTATTGGCACTTTCGAAGGCAGCAAGCCACGTGAAGTGAAAGTAAAAACAGAAGCAGAACTGATGAACCTTTTAAATGGAAATAAAGTAATTTGATAACCAATGTATCAATAGAGCGCGATTGTATCGCGTTCGGGTACCATCGGTTGCCAGCTGCAAATGAATTTAAAGTGAGTGCTTGCCAGCACTCATTTTTTTGGATTACAAATTGCAAAATGACTTTTATTGAGTTTCAACAGTCAATTCATTTTAAAAATTATTTTTGCAGCACTAAAAACAAAACAAATATGAAGTTTATCAGATTATTGATTGCCGGATTTTTAATTACAAATATTGTAGCTGCCCAGGTTGACCCGAAAGCGCAAGAGATATTAAAAAGTGTGAGTGCCAAATATAAATCGTATAAAACTGTTGCTGCTAAATTTAAAATTACTGTTGCTGATCAAAAAGCAAAGACCACCGACAATCAAACAGGATCATTGATTTTGAAAGGAGCGAAATACAAGGTAATAATGGGCACACAGGAAATTATTTCTGATGGCAAAGTTATCTGGACTTATCTTAAAGATGCCAACGAAGTTCAGATCAATGATCCCAAGAGTGATCCAAATTCAATTTCGCCTAACAATATATTTACGATTTATGAAACAGGTTTCAAATCAAAATATATTAGTGAGAAAGTGATAGGAGGGAAGCAGATGCAGATTATTGAATTGGTGCCTGAAGATACAAAGCGTAACTTTTTTAAGGTTCAGCTTACAATTAATAAGGCTGAGAAATATATTTCGCAAGCTATTATTTACCAGAAAAGCGGAACCAATTTAACTTATGCTGTGCAAGAGTTTAAACCAAATGCTCCTGCTGACGATGTGCTTTTCACTTTCAATAAAGCCAACTATCCCGGTGTGGAAGAAGTTGATTTGAGAAACTAAAGAACGTAACTTTCATTTTTAAAATTACCCATGAAAACCAAACCGGTTTCGAAAAAGGAAGTATTTACTGAAAAGTATGACGAAGCAACTTTTTTTGAAAAAGTGTTTGATGTAGTACGTTTGATTCCTTATGGCAGAGTAACTTCTTACGGTGCCATTGCAAAATGTTTAGGAACTGCAAAATCGTCACGCATGGTTGGATGGGCAATGAATGCTGCACATCTCGCAAAACCGCCCATTCCTGCACAGCGGGTTGTAAATCGTAATGGATTGCTTACCGGCAAACATCATTTCGGCTCGCCCGACATGATGCAGCAATTATTAGAAAGTGAAGGAGTGATAATTGAAAAAGATAAAGTGAAAAATTTCAAACAGCTTTTCTGGGACCCTTCTGTGGAAATATCTGTGGATGATTTGGATTGACGCGCCCTTGTTTCGAGTAGAGACGTTGCAATGCAACGTCTCTACAATTGTATGCATCTGGAATTTATTCCCATTCAATAGTAGCAGGGGGCTTTGATGAAATATCGTAAACCACGCGGTTAATCCCTTTTACATTATTGATTATTTCGTTAGAGATGGTTGCCAGGAAATCGTAGGGGAGGTGTGCCCAATCAGCAGTCATGCCATCGGTAGAAGTTACAGCGCGCAGTACCACGCAGTTTTCATAAGTGCGTTCATCGCCCATCACACCAACGCTTTGCACAGGCAGTAAGATAGTTGCAGCCTGCCATGTTTCATGATAGAGATTGTGCTTGCGCAATCCATCAATAAAAATTGCATCCGCCTGTTGCAGCACATTTACCTTGGAGGGAGTGATGTCACCTAATATGCGAATGCCGAGACCGGGACCGGGAAAAGGATGGCGGCTTAATAAGTGTTCATCAATGTTCAAAGCCTTGCCAATTAAACGAACCTCGTCTTTAAACAAAGTTTTTAAAGGCTCAACTAATTTAAGTTTCATCTTTTCAGGAAGTCCGCCCACATTGTGATGAGATTTTATGGTAGCCGATGGACCTTTTACACTAACGCTTTCAATCACATCAGGATAAATGGTGCCTTGTGCCAGCCATTTTACACCTTGTATTTTATGCGACTCTTCATCAAACACATCAATAAAAACTTTGCCTATTGCTTTTCTTTTTAGTTCAGGGTCAGTGATACCGCTTAGCGCAGAATAAAACTTTTCGCGGGCATCAACACCAATGATGTTTACATCGAAATTGATAAATGCTTTCAGCACCTGGTCAAATTCATCTTTGCGAAGCAAACCATTATCAACAAAAATACAGGTAAGGTTGGTACCAATAGCTTTGCTGATTAAAGCCGCAGCAACACTGCTATCAACACCACCTGATAAACCAAGAATTACTTTATCATCTTGCAATTGCGCTTTGAGCGATGCAACAGTTTCATCTATAAAAGAACCTGGTGTCCAGTCCATCGCACATCCGCAAACATTCTTCAAAAAATTCTCCAGTATTTTTTTCCCCTCTACGGTATGGACAACTTCGGGATGGAATTGAATGCCATAAGTTTTTTCTCCTTTGATATGATAAGCTGCAACACGAACATCACCCGTTGATGCAATTATCTCAAAATCATCGGGCACTTCTTTAATCGTATCAGCATGACTCATCCAAACCTGCGATTGTGCTGAAACTCCATTGAAAATTTCTTTGCCTTGCGTATTGATTTGCAAATGCGCTCTGCCATACTCACGTGTGTTAGAAGGCGCAACTGTTCCACCACTTTGTTGAGCCATTAATTGCGCTCCGTAACAGACTCCCAACACAGGAATCTTCTTGCGAAAAGCTGCCGTGTCAACAATAGGGGCGTTGCTGTCACGCACCGAAGCAGGGCTTCCTGAAAGTATTACACCCTTAATATTTTCAGTGATTGCTGGTAAATGATTGTAAGGATGAATTTCGCAATACACATTTAATTCGCGAACCCTGCGGGCAATGAGTTGCGTGTATTGAGAGCCAAAGTCAATAATTAAAATGGTCTGATGCATAGTGCCGCGAAAGTAGAAAATTTGGTTGGCTGCCTTCGGTTGAGTTTTTACTTTTTCTAAACAAAATTATTGGAGTGCAATTTCCTCTTAGCTGAGGCCATATTACCTATTTCCTTATTTCCAAATATCCTTTTTCTCTTCAATAAGGCTGCAACTGCAATTGGTAATCAGCAAATTTCAAAACTGAAATATGGGAGTTTTCAAATCCATTATCGGCATTTCCTTTTGAAAAATTGAAAAGCGATTGATTAAAATTCTTTTCTGCTTTGCTGAAATCTTTCCAGTTTTTATTATCACTGTTCATAGTGGTCATAAATCCTTTCATCAGGTAAAAACCCTGGTATGCTTGCAAAAGCGGGTCAGCAGAATATTTGCTGATAAACTCTTTACGAAACTGAAGTAATTCAGCATCACCATAATTAATAAAACTTGAAGTAAAAATTATGGTTTGCAATTTCTCTAAGGAAACCTCACTCACAGTTTCAAAATTTTCCCAGGTGGGAAGCCCGCAAACCTGCAGGCGATATGTTTCGCTATTTTCAGCAAGGGTGTTAATCAATGGCGAAACAAAAGCTTCATCAGAAGATGCAATCACAATAAGATTTTTCTTTGCCTTATCTAACTTCTTCAATAAACCCTCTGTTTTTTCTATTGCGTAGTTTAGCTGTGTACACTTATCAGTAGTTGAAGATTCATTTGCAAGCGAACTGTCAATCCTGCCGGCAAACCATTCTCCTAATTCTTTCTCCTTTTTCACATCACGGTAAACCACTATGATTTTTTCTTTCGTATAATGACGGGCTATGTAGTCGGCCATTTCAATTATCATGGTTTGGTTATTAGGCAGGCAGGTTAGCAAATGTTGATTTCGGGTTGAAGCTGATTGCGCATAAACCAAAGCTGTTTTATTGTGTTCAGCATTTTTAACGATACCGGTTAAATTTGTTGACGAAGTATTCACAAATAACAAATCTGAATTATAAATGCGAATTCCCCTGATCATTGTTTCAAGTTTGGCGCTGTCACCAGAATCAAAGATTTTCAAATTAATTTTTAAGTGTTCCTGTTTAAAGGAATCAACAGCCATTTTTGCTCCTTCATAAAACTGTAATGATGGAATAGAAGAAAGAAGAATTTCCTTTTCTTCTAAATCATTGACGGGAGGTTGCAGGTTTTCATCTAAATGGAATGGCATCAGGAAACCGATATTATATTCAGCCGTTTCTGGTTCAACTGGTTTTGTTGGCTCAACTTCAATCTTTGAAGTATCTTTTTTCTCGGCAACAGGAGTTATTGTTTTAACTGCTGATTGCTTCGGTTTACACAATGAAAAAAGGCATATTATAATGACTGCCATTAAAAAACCAATGCTTTTAAATTTCATTACCCCAAATTTATTGTTGAAGGTGCAATGTAAAAAAGTTTGAGTTTACTATGTATAACAATCATGATAAAAAAATCCGCAAGGCTCTTTAAGGAACACTTGCGGATATTAAAAATGAGGTGTTTCAATATGAAGCACCTCAATTACCCCATTATTACTTAACTGCTCATATCTTAAGGGGGGGATTTTATGTTAAATAACGAGTAATAAATATGCGCAATAAAGATATGGCACATCAATATAAAAAATTACCCTTTATTCAGAACATAATAGTGGCATTCGTTTAAGGTAGTTAAACGGGCGCAATAGCGTGAATATTCAGCCTCTTAAATTAAAACATCATTGTAAAAAACTTCGCGTTTGCTAAGATCAACTGAAAAGCCCATATATAAGGCGTGAACAGTTAATTCAAAGTTATGATGAATGTCTAATTTGATATAAAGCTGTTTGAGATAAGTAGCCACAGTATGCACACTATGTTTCAAAATAGCGGCTATTTCCTTTGTAGCATAGCCAAGCAACAAATACTTGATTATTTGTTGTTCAAGTTTGGTAAAATTGAATACGCGTGTTTTCATTGATAGGGGATTTTAGAAAAAGAGAAAATGAGGGTAGTTTCACATTTGGATTTAAGCAAATTCAGAAAAGATAATTTGAAAGATATTTTGCGATACAGACAATTTTATTGTTAGAAAAACAAAGCTGATTTCAAAAAGCATTGTGAAGATAAGAAAATTATCGCAAGAATAAAAAATGATAGCTATTCGATTTGTTGAATTAAATTAATGTTTTAAAGCAAAATTCAATTTCTGATTTACTTAATATTAATTCGGTTTGAGAAGGACAGTTAAATAGCAAAACACCTGAAATGCCATATTATATGGGCATTTGGAAATATGATATGGTCTTATAATTAATATTATGTTAAATAGAATATTTTAAAATAAAGGAGACCATAGTCCCCTTTTTAAATCTTTATTGCTTATCCATTAGTTTTTTAAGCTCTTCATATTTTGCAGTCTCCCCCGTGCGAACATATAACTGTTTCAATGAAAGCTGCGTACTTGGGTCTTTAGGATTTAATGCTAAAGCTTTTTCAAGATAAGGTTCAGCTTGTTTGAGCTTATCTGCAGCCTGTTTGTTTAAAGCATCTGCTTCCTTTTGTTTGTTCAATGGCATATTGTTAGCCTTATTGGCAAGTTCAGCTCCCTGGTTAAAATATAAAGCGCCAATGTTATAGTTGGCTTCAAAATAATCAGGCTTCTTGGCTATGGCGCTTGTATAATAGCCGGCAGATTTATTTACAAGTTCAGTATAGTTTTCAGGCTTTGGCAGATCGGTGCCTTTGGCATCTTTAGGATTAGCTAATTTGTCATAAATAGTTCCGGCTGCAAAATAAAGACTTGAATTTTCAGGGTCATGAGCGATGGCCTGATCTAACATGGCTGCTGCTTTCTTATCATCACCACTCTGAAGTACTGAATTCAATTCTTCTATCATCAGGTTATTATCATTTGGAAACGCTTTGCGACCTTTTAGCAATGCTTCAGTAGCCTTATCTTTTTGACCTGCATTTTTATACAATTGGACTAATGACATATAAATTGCTGCATCCTGGTAATTCAGGGCAACTAATCTTTCATAATATCCAATAGCTTTTTCACTCATTCCGGCTTTGTCAGCGGCTAATGCACTGTTAACGATTGAACTGGTGTCGTTGGGATTTATCTCCAGAATAGTTTCGAAACGCGTCAGAGCCTTGTTATAATCTTTAGCTTCATAAGAAGCCAAACCATCATTAAATATGCTGGCAGTAATAAAAGCCATGTATTGAGTTATCTCATCTTTGTATTCATACTTAGGATCAATTTCGAGCGCCTTTTTGTAGGATTTATAGGCCTCGCCCAATGGATCAGGACTTAGTGAACCATATTTGGCATTCTTAAACATGCCTTGATAAATCTGACCGCGATAGTACCAGGTTTTTGCCATGCCCATGCTGCCTTCATTTACGCTGGCTTCGTCAATGTATTGTTTGGCCTTATCAAGGTCTCCTTCTTTCATGTAGCTATAGGCTGTTTGAACTTTGGCCTTTTGAGAATACGCCAAACTGACACTAAGAATTGCTACAGTTAAAACAATAAGTTTCTTCATTTTGAATGTTTTATGATATTATAGTTGTAGTACTTGAAGTTTTACTTTAATAAATAAAAAGAATCTTATAAATGAAACGAAATGTGTCTGACACACTTGAGGAGTCTGACACGAAACGCCTAATTCTCTTCTCCTTTTTCTTCCGCATTATCGGCAGCAGGATTTTCATTTGCATCTGGAGTTTCATCGCTAACATTGGGTTCTGTTGAGCTTTCTATTGCGGGAACACCGTTTGCAATTGTTATGCCTTCGGCAATGATAGTTTCATCTTCGATGGCTTTTTCATCTATTTTACATACTGAGGCAATTGAATCATCATCATCTAATTTGATAACCCTTACTCCTTGTGTTGCGCGACCTTGTACACGGAGACTACTTACTTCCATGCGAATGGTGACTCCTGATTTGTTGATAATCATTATCTGGTCGCCTTCTTCTACCGTTTTTATTGCGATAAGCTTTCCTGTTTTTTCTGTTACATTCAATGTGCGGACGCCTTTACCTCCGCGTTTGATGGTACGATAATCTTCAAGGTCGGAACGCTTGCCGTAGCCGTTTTCTGAAACAACCAATATCGTTTCTTTTTGTGGGTCTAAAATACAAACGAATCCTATAACCTCATCCTTTTCATCACTCATCCTTACTCCTGTTACTCCTATTGAATTTCGGCCAACGGCACGAACATTAGCTTCATTAAAACGGATAGCTCTGCCCGATCTGGTTGCAAGGATTATTTCATTCTTACCGTTGGTTAATCTTGCTTCAAGCAATTCATCACCTTCTTCGATGTTAATGGCATTGATACCATTCTGACGCACACGGCTGTATGCTTCAAGAAGGGTTTTCTTTACCACACCGTTCTTTGTGGCCATTACTATAAAGTTACTATTGATGTATTCTTCATTATTCAAATCTTTTACATTAATGAAGGCTTTAACTTTATCATCAGGAGGAATTTGAATGAGGTTCTGAATGGCGCGTCCCTTCTGGGTTTTGTTGCCTTCGGGAATTTCAAATGCGCGTAACCAGAAGCATCTTCCTTTTTCGGTAAATAATAAAATGTAATTATGATTGGTTGCAATGAAAAGATGTTCTACGAAGTCTTCATCTCTTGTTGCACTGCCTTGACTGCCTCTGCCACCACGGTTTTGGGTGCGGTATTCGGTTAAAGGGGTACGTTTGATATATCCTAAATGTGATATTGTAATTACAACGGCATCATCAGCAATAATATCTTCCATTGAGATATCATCACCCTGGTAAACGATTTCAGTTCTGCGCTCATCGCCATATTTATCTCTAACTTCAATTGCTTCTTCTCTGAGGATTTTCATTCTTAATTCTTCACTATCCAAAATCTCATTAAGATATTTAATCATCTCCATGAGGTCGGCATATTCTGCTTTAATCTTATCGCGCTCTAAGCCCGTTAAACGTTGCAGACGCATTTCGAGAATGGCTTTTGCCTGAATCTCGCTTAGGGCGAAACGTTCCATTAAGCCTGTTTGGGCTTCATTAGGAGTTTGAGATGCACGGATAAGAGCAATCACCTCGTCCAAATGGTCAAGCGCTATAAGCAAACCTTCTAAAATGTGGGCGCGCTTTTGGGCCTCGGCCAGTTCGAATTTGGTTTTGCGAACCAATACATCGTGACGGTGAACTACGTAATGAGAAATGAGATCGCGCAGGTTCAACATCTCGGGGCGACCATGAACAAGGGCAATGTTATTTACACTAAATGAAGTTTGTAAAGCGGTGTATTTAAAGAGGTTATTGATAACCACATTAGCCATTGCATCGCGCTTAATTTCGTAAACCAAACGAATGCCTTCTTTATTGCTTTCGTTGCGCATGTCGCTTATGCCCTCTAACTTTTTATCGTTAATGAGGTCTTTGGTCTTTTCGAGCATTTCGGCATAGTTAACCTGGAATGGCACTTCGTGAACGATGATGCGCTCGCGACCATTAGCTAAATTCTCGATGGTATATTTTGCGCGAAGCACTACCCTGCCGCGTCCCGTAAGGAAAGCATCCTTAACTCCGCTGTATCCATAAATGATACCGCCTGTAGGGAAATCTGGAGCTTTAACATGCTGCATGAGTTCCTCAATGGTTATGTCTTTATTGTCAATGTAAGCGATTACGGCATTGAGACATTCAGTAAGGTTATGTGGCGCCATATTGGTTGCCATACCTACTGCGATGCCTGCTGCGCCATTCACCAGCAAGTTTGGGAAACGTGACGGAAGCACGGTTGGCTCCTGCAAGGTATCGTCAAAATTATTACGAAAGTCAACGGTTTCTTTTTCAATATCGGCAAGCATTTCTTCGGCAAGTTTCTTTAAGCGTGCCTCTGTGTAACGCATTGCCGCTGGACGGTCGCCTTCCATGCTGCCGAAGTTACCCTGCCCGTCAACGAGCGGGTATCTTAAACTCCATTCCTGAGCCATGCGCACCATAGTATCATATACTGATGAATCGCCATGCGGGTGATACTTACCCATTACCTCTCCAACAATACGTGCAGACTTCTTGTAAGCGCGGTTGCTCAACACTCCCAAATCCAGCATCCCGTACAAAACCCTGCGGTGAACAGGCTTTAAACCATCGCGCACATCGGGCAGCGCACGACTTACTATTACCGACATTGAATAATCAATGTAGGCTGTTTTCATCTCATCTTCGATGTTAATCTTAATTATATTCTCGCCCTCAGCCATTTATTTTGTTGTGTTTTATTTTAAAATTTTGTTGCGCGAATAACGAATATTTTTTGCGTTAATAAAAGCGAAAATGATGAATGAAATTAACAAGTTATCACGAAAGTGTAAAATGGTTTTTTGGTTTCTTGTTTCACGTTTAAAGTTTGCGACTTTTCGATTGGATAAACCTTATAGGTTTTAAAACCTATAAGGTTTTGCCTGCAGGTATAAAAAGAAAAGAGGCGCGGATCCCCCAACCCGCGCCTAAAAACGACCTTATACTAAAAAAACAATAAATTATTAAAACTATTTTTTGAAGACCTTAACTCTGTGAAATGAGGGATTAAGAATTATGGTTGTTAATGTTGTTATTTGTCGTAATGCGTAATGTAAAATGTTCAAGCCTGCATGGTCTTATATATGGTCAATCTTAACAGGATCATAATGGTTTTCAAATTTCTGAAAAGATGGTTTTATGCAACTAAAGATATATTAAGGATTACGGGTAATAATTATCCAAACGTAGGATTTTAATATTTCGGAAAACCTGCAATTAAGTAAACGTAAAAATTCCTACTGCAAAGCCTGCTTAATTTTGGGTAAAGCCACTAATTGATAAAACCTTATGAATTGTGCTGCCTGATATAGTAAACAAAAAAGGCATTGCTGATAGCAATGCCCGTAGTGTTAGTGTGTGGCGGAGAGTTAGGGATTCGAACCCCAGGAGGCTTTAACACCTCAACAGTTTTCAAGACTGCCGCAATCGACCACTCTGCCAACTCTCCGGGCGCGAAAGTACATCTTCAAATTACAGTGCAAAATTTTTTTTGAAAATATATTTATTGCCACCTATTGACAAATAGATTGTTTTCACATTACACTTTCTACTTTAAAATTCTAATTTTACACAATGTATATTTACTCTAATTGCTAAGTCAATGAAACGCATCATCATTTACATCTCACTATTATTTGTTGTTTTAAATACACATTCATCCGAATCAAAAAATCTACAGGCAATGTTTTCGCATGGCCGCTTTTACTCTATTAAAGATGGACCTTTTATTGAAACCTACCTTTCTGTTTCGGGCTACTCTGTTAATTATATAAAAAATAAAGATGGGTTATACCAGGCAACAATTAATGTAACGCTGAAAGTGAAAAATGAAACAGGCGCTGTGGTTCATAACGACAGTTATAATCTCATGAGTCCTGCTATTAGTGATACTACGCAAACTTCTTTTAATTTTATTGACCAACAGCGAATTCCATTGCCAAACGGTTCATACAAATTTGACCTTGCCATAGCAGATAAGAATGGCAGCGGAAAAACTTTTACTTCAAGTGATTCAATAAAGCTCGACTTTAATCCTTCTACAATTAATATGAGCGATTTGGTAATGATTGACAGTTATAAAAAATCAGAGCAGGAAAACAAATTAACTAAGAGTGGTTATGACCTGGTTCCTTATGTGGATAATTTTTTTCCAAAGAATGTGAGTGCTCTTAAATTTTATGCTGAGGTTTATAATGCCTCAAAAGTATTGGGTAGTGGCACTCCTTACCTGCTACGGTACCACATAGAAAATTATGACAGCAAGCAGGTATTGGATGATTACAGTGTTACAAAAAAACAAAATGCAGAAGATGTGAGCGTGATTTTAAGTGAGTTTAATATAAGTGAACTGGCTTCGGGTAATTATAATTTGATTGTGGAGTTGCGCGATAAGAACAATCAATTGCTGGCCTTTAATGAAAGTTATTTTCAGCGGAGTAATATGGAAGCAAGTTTAAGCCAGGGTAAAATTGAAAACATAAGGGTTGAAAATACTTTTGTTTCAAAAATGATTAATCATGATGAGCTTACTGATAACCTTGCAAGCCTTCGCCCAATATGTAATGCAGTAGAAAGCACATGGCAGGAAAACCAATTGAAGATGGCAGATAACACATTGATGCAACAGTTTTTTTATGATTTTTGGTATAGAAGAAATCCTGCAGATCCTGAAAAAGGCTGGAACGATTATAAAATTGAATTAGCCAAGGCGCAAAAACTTTATGGCAATAAGTTTTTAAAGGGCTACAACTCAGAGCGTGGCAGGGTGTTTTTACAATATGGATCGCCAAATTCTATAGTTAAAAATGATTACGAGCCTGATGCTTATCCTTATGAAATATGGCAGTATTACAAAATTAAAAATCAAACTAACCGCAAGTTCGTTTTCTACAATCCTGAAATTGTTGGTGAAGATTACAAACTACTTCACTCTGATATGCCGGGCGAAATTTCGAATGCTAACTGGAACATGGCTTTGTATAAACGCAATTCGCAAACAAACAACATGGATATTGAGAAACGCCAGCAGTTTATAGGCAATCAAAGCCAGGAAACTTTTGATAATCCTAAGTAATATGATTCTTTTGCCTGGCAAAGATTTAGCTTTAAACTTATGTTGCTAACCATTGAATCGTTAAAGGATTTAAATTCTAATATTGTTCAGCCTGTCATAGAAGCTCAATATCATACACCTGTTTGGTTTGACATTGCAGCAACTTTTCTTTTTGCAATTACAGGTTCGGTTAAGGCAATTGATAAAGGCTATGATTATATAGGATTACTTACGCTTGCATTGGTTTCAAGTGTTGGCGGTGGTATTATAAGAGATCTTTTGTTAGACGTGGGTCCACCGGTAGCTTTAAAAAATTATTTCTTTTTAGTGGCCGTAATGTGTGGAGCTGTGGTGGCTGTTCTATTTTATAATCAGTTACATCATATCAGAAGGCTCATTATTGTTGTGGATGCATTGTCATTAGGAATTTACGCAGTGGTGGGTGCTCAAAAAACTATAGATGTTGGATTAAATGTGCTTGCCGCAATGATCATTGGTTTTATGAATGCTTCGTTTGGCGGTGTAATACGCGATGTGCTGATGAATGAAGAACCACAACTTTTTAAGCCCGGACAGTTTTATGCAGCTGCAGCAGTTGCAGGACTTTCAGTTTATATGGCTTTGGTGGTTGGATTTGAATTTAACTCTTACTATGCAGCCACCATTTGCATTATTGTAACCACCATCATTCGCCTGCTTTCTCTTAAGTATAACTGGAAGACACACTCTTTTAAAAGATTCATTAAAAAGAAATAAGTTATTTCTCAAGTAAGGAATTTACAATTTTATCATGCAATCTCTTTTCTAAAAATGAAGCCCCACACCGAATCCATAGGTGAATGATCCGGCATCTACTGAATGAGCAGCTAAAGCATGTTCGGTGCTAACTCCCGGTGCCTGTTCGAATTTAGAATGATTTAAACTATGGTTGTAAGTTATATCTGCTAATATGATAGAAAAGTTTTTGCCGAAGAATAATTCAATTTTAGAATTAAGCATCACTCCTACCTGAAACTTTTTTGAATTGTATTCAGTTGGTGAGCCTGCTGTTGAATGTTGCGAATGGTATTGTAGTGATTCATTAATTACGTTACCTGTTAAGCCTCCGCCAAGGCGTAAACCCAAAGCACATTTGCTTTTACGTTCATACGGTGTAAGATCATAAGACACATAAGGATTAAATGAACTAACCTTTACATCAAGATTTAATTGATCAGTCTTATTGGAACCATGAAGAACATTTATGTGATTGCCATAGCTGCAAAAGTTAAATCCTAATTGGAACTTTGGTTTTAGATTATAGGATAAATCTAATTTTAATACTGATGATGTTTTTTCAAATTCAGGTTTTACATAAATTACTGTTGGTGCATAAGACTGACCATAAGTGTACAAACCTAAAGTAAATATATCCCCAATCATATCAGCTACTGTATATTCGGGAGTATAAATTTCTTCTTTTAAATATCCTGATTCACTTAAAGCATTTTCAATTGAATTTGTGTAATTAAAATTACCATAATTTACCGTGGCAGAAAAATGAAACTTCGAGTTAAAATCTCTTAATTGGTGGCGATCAGTGTTGCTTCCTTCTCCTTTTGAATGGCTATTTTGTTTTGTATTTAAATGCTCGGCATATAATGGCAATAAACCTGACATTCTTAATTGATGCTTACCAGTTTTATTTCCATTTTCTTTTGAATGGGTATTTTGTTGTGCAAATAAATACTGACCGAATGAGGATAATAAAACAGCAACTGCTCCGATAACTTTGATTATTTGTAGCTTTTTCATTTTATAAGATTTTAATTTTGAATTATTGATTTTTTAAACAACTATTGAATTAACGCCCCAAAGGAAGTATCAAACGAAGGCTCATCATAATTGATATTAGTGACGCGGTTAACCAAAAGCAGCAAAAACTAATTATGCTATCACATTTAAATCTTCTTTTTGCAGATTTTGCAACAAATCAGTTTTATTAAAAGCAGCGTTGCAGGAATTAATAAAATAAAACATACAGTACTGTAAATAATCAAAAATATAATCGTTAGTCCTGGTCGGAATAAAGCAGGGAAAAGCTTCCCAATCGAAGCAAAATATCTTGTTAGCTTTGTGCGCACTTCTTAAAATATGAAATTTCAATTAGCCGTTAGCGACCCTAAAAGCAAAGCACGCACGGGTATAATCAGTACCGATCATGGCGAAATCCTCACCCCTATTTTTATGCCTGTGGGCACAGCAGGTACTGTTAAAAGTGTTCATCAGCGTGAGTTGATCAATGATATAAAAGCACAAATCATCTTAGGAAATACCTATCACCTGTCATTACGGCCGGGTATGGAAACTATGCAACAGGCCGGTGGATTGCATCAGTTTATGAATTGGGATAAACCTATTCTTACTGATAGTGGTGGTTACCAGGTGTATTCACTTTCCGAAAACAGGAAGATTGTTGAAGAAGGTGTAAAATTCCGTTCGCATATTGATGGGTCGCACCAGTTTTTTTCACCTGAATCGGCTATTGATATCCAACGCAAGATTGGTGCTGATATCATTATGGCATTTGATGAATGTACCCCCTACCCTTGCGAATACAAACTTGCAAAGCTATCTATGGAGCTAACGCACCGCTGGTTAAAAAGGTGCTGTGATCATTTTGATAATAACCCGCCTTTATACGGACATTCACAAACTTTATTTCCGATAATCCAGGGAAGCACTTATACCGATTTAAGAAAACAATCGGCTGAATATGCTGCAAGCATGAATCGCGAAGGCAACGCCATCGGGGGTTTAAGCGTGGGAGAACCGGCAGAAATGATGTATGAGATAACAGATGCCGTTACTGATTTGCTTCCAACGGATAAGCCCCGTTACCTTATGGGTGTTGGAACTCCTGTAAATATTTTAGAGTGTATAGCGCTGGGTATTGATATGTTTGACTGCGTGATGCCTACACGCAATGCACGCAATGGCATGTTATTCACCAGCGAAGGCATTATTAATATACGCAATGAAAAATGGAAAAATGATTTTAGCCCGGTTGATGCTGCAGGAACTGCATTTGTAGATACGCAATACAACAAAGCATACCTGCGTCATTTAATCATCAGCAAAGAAATTCTTGGTGCCCAGATAGCGACTATTCATAATCTTAGGTTTTATTTGTGGTTGGTTGGCGAAGCAAGAGAAAAAATTATTGACGGCACGTTTATTATGTGGAAAAATGAAATGGTTGATAAACTTGCACGGAGGCTTTAAAAAAAGGCTTTTGGCCTTTAGCCGTTAGCGATAGACATTAACTATATGCACAAAATATCTTAATCATAATAAATATCCAATAGCTAAAAGCCAATATCTAAAAGCTAACAGCCATTTATGCGCAAAATAGATAAATACATAATCGGTAAATTTCTCACCACATTCTTCTATTGTATAGGATTGATTGTGGTAGTAACCATTGTGTTTGACATTAGCGAAAAGCTTGATGATTTTTTAGAAAAACATGCACCGCTTAAAGCAATTGTATTCGATTACTACATCAACTTTATTCCCTATTTCGTAAACCTTTTCAGCCCTTTATTTTTATTTATATCGGTAATATTTTTTACGGCACAAATGGCTAACCGTACTGAGATCATTGCTATTATGAATGCAGGCGTTAGCTTCAAAAGATTGCTGCGACCATATATGATTGCATCGGGCATTTTAGCCATATTAACTTTCTTTCTTGGCTCTTATATTATACCTCATGCAAAAGAAAATCAATTGGCTTTTGAAAATAAATACATTAAAAATCCATACCGGCTCATCAATAAAAATATTCACAGGCAAGTTAAGCCCGGTGAGTTTATTTATTTTGAGAGTTACAATAATTTCGATAAGCAGGGTTATATGTTTACTTATGAAAAGTTCAGCAGCAAAGCCCTTGTTTATAAAATGACGGCCGATCGTATTGCATGGGATAGTGTTGCGGGCAAATGGAAAATTGAGGATTACTTCATTCGCACATTTGATGGGCAACACGAAAGTTTTCAAAAAGGCGCTACATTAGATACTGTTTTTCCATTTAAGGATAACGATTTCAGCCATCGGCCTAATTTTATTGAAGGCATGGATAACATCGAACTGCGGAAGCACATCGAAAAAGAAAAGCTGCGCGGCACAGAAAATATTCAATATGCCGAAGTTGAATATTATCAACGTTACAGTTTTCCTTATGCCATGTTTGTACTTACAGTGATGGGTGTTTCCATTGCATTTCGCAAAGTAAGAGGTGGCATAGGATTGCAAATTGTTGCAGGAATATTACTCAGCTTTACCTACATTATGTTTATGAAAATTTCGATAACATTTGCTACCAATAGCAATGTTCCGTCAATAATTGCAGTGTGGATACCTAACATGCTTTATACGTTAATAGCATTGTGGATGGTTAGCAAAGCGCAGAAATAAATTGTTTTTGGTTTTTAGTTTTTGGTTAAAGTTTAAAATTAGTTAATGTGATTTAAAACTCAAACTTCAGACCACAGACCAAAACATGAAACTAATAAACCCAAACGATAAACTTTAAACTTCAAACCATAAAATGCCTCGGATTTTAAGAATCATCAATCGTTTAAATCTTGGTGGTCCTACTTATAATGTTTCTTTTCTCACTCGTTTTCTTGAACCTGAGTTTGAAACGCTTTTGGTTTCAGGAGCCATTGATGATACCGAAGAAAGTTCAGAATTCATTCTTAATAAGTATAACATAAAGCCGGTTTATGTTAGTGAAATGAAACGTGAGATTGATCTTAAAAGTGATCGTAAAGCTTACCTGAAGATCAAAGAAATTATAAAAGATTTCAAACCAGATATTGTGCATACACACATGGCCAAGCCCGGAACGATAGGCCGCATGGCAGCTATTAACTGCAAAGTGCCTGTGATACTTCATACTTTTCATGGACATTATTTTCATTCTTACTTTGATCCGGTTCGCACACGTATCTTTTTAGAAATTGAAAGATACTTAGCCCTTAAAACCGCAGGCATTGTGGTACTCAGCGAAGTTCAAAAACATGAACTCTGCAATATCTATAAAGTAACTACACCTGCTAAAGGTTTTGTAGTACCATTAGGTTTTGATTTATCAAGATTTAACGAAGGACAAATTGAAAAGCGGGCAACATTCAGAAAATTGTATGAGTTGGATGATGATGAAATTGCAATCGGGATTATTGGCCGTCTTGTTCCGATAAAAAACCATCAGTTATTTATTAGTGGAATTAAGTACTTATCAGAAAACACATCCAAAAAAGTTCGTGCATTTATTATTGGCGATGGCGAGGAGCGTGAAAATATTATTCAAATGTGTAAAGCCGCCAGCCTTACATTTTTATTACCATCTCAGCAGCTTAGCTCAAATTCAAATAGCAAAGCGCAAATAATTTTTACCTCATGGATTAAAGAAATTGATTGTGCTTTGGCCGGTCTTGATATTGTAACCCTAACTTCCTTTAATGAAGGCACACCTGTTAGTTTAATTGAGGCACAGGCTGCCTCAAAGCCAATTGTTTCAACTAATGTAGGTGGCATTGAAAATGTGGTGATAGCAGGTGAAACAGCATTGCTTTGCAGGTCAGATGATAAACAAATGTTCAGTGAAAACCTGCTTGGATTAGTTGAAGACGCTAAGCTTCGAATACAGATGAGTAAAAATGGCTGGGAACATGTACGAGAAAAATATCACTACACAAGATTAGTTAACGACATGCGACAATTGTATAATAAGTTGTTAGCTAATAGCCGTTAGCCTTGGATTGTTAGCCTTTATCTATTAGCGTTGAGCAAGAAACAAAATATTAAATCGGAAACTGCCAAAGGCTAACAACCCAAGGCCAAAGGCTAAAAGCTGTTGATTTGCAATTTCTATTACATTTGTGCTTTACAAATCCTCCATTTATGCGTAAATTTTTAATCATCTTAATTTCTACTGCTCTCAGCCTGAGCGGATGCCGCAACATCAATCCAAGTATAATGTTTAAAACACCAAAGGATTATCAATACTCTATTGATCAAACCATTGGCAACCTGGAGTATCGTATAGCTTCAAACGATATTATTGACTTCAGCATTTACAATAACGATGGCTATAAACTAATCGAGCCAATGATGGCAGCTACTTCATCAGGTTCAGTAGCTACTGTGGGAGCTTCGGCCAGCGGAGGTAAACTTGAATTTACTATTGACATTGAGGGTTATGTACGACTTCCACAAATTGGCCGGATAAAAATAAGAGATCTCACCATTCGCGAAGCTGAAAAATTAGTGGAGGATAAATTTGCCGTTTATTATAAAAACCCGTTTGCCATTATAAAAATAGTTAACCGGAGAGTAATGGTTTTTACCGGCACTGGTGGCCAGGGAAGCGTAGTTAGTTTAACAAATGAAAACACTACTTTGATTGAAGCAATGGCTCAGGCAGGTGGTATTACTCCAACAGGAAAAGCGTATAAGATAAAATTAATAAGGGGTGATACCCGCAATCCGCAGGTAATGCTTATTGACCTTTCAACTGTTGAAGGATTAAAACAATCTAACCTGCTTCTACAAGCTAATGACATAATTTATGTAGAACCTGTGCCAAGAATTTCTCAAGGAATACTTTCTGAACTTACTCCTATTATAGGCTTAATTTCAGGGTTAGCAGTAATTTATGCGCTAATTAAATCGTTCTAAAATGCCGAAGAAAAAAATAACTGCAATTAATGAGGATTTCGACTTCAAACTTTTTGTAACCATTGCCAGGCGAAATTTTATCTGGGTAACCTTTTTTATGATAGCCTCAGTATTGTATGCATTCGTTTATTTACGTTACACTTATCCTATTTATGAATCAGTTTCAGTCCTTAAATTAGCTAATCAGAATAAGGCCAACTCAGTACTTGATATTACAAAAAATTACTTTGCCGAAGAAAGCCGTAATCAAATGGCAGGCGACATCGAATTAATAAGAAGCCGCATACTTGCCAAACAAGCTTTATCAAAGCTTCCGCTTGATATCAGTTATTATGAAAAAGGTACAGTGCTCGATTACGAGATGTATCGTTCATCCCCATTTACAATAGAATATATAATAAAAGATTCATCCATTTTTGGTTTGAAATTTTTTATCGAATGGAATGAATCCAATACTTTCAATTTAAGTTATAACTGGCGCGGGAACAATTTTTCAAAGGAATATAAAATAAATCAGTGGATTGATTTACCAGAAGCCCGTTTAAAAATTAATGTTGTTGATTTCAAACGGATAATGGATCAGCAAAAAAGTTTTAAAGCTGATGCTTACTATTTTGTATTTAACAATATCACAAATGAAGCAATACGTTATTCAGCATCATTATCGGTTGCAGTATTAAATCCAGAGGCTAAAACTGTTTCGATAAGGCTTAAGGATTTCAACCCCGATAAAGCGGCTGAAGTTGTAAATTCTATTACAAGCGAATTTCTTGGTTACGATTTGGAGCGTAATTCCGAAGTAGCTGAAAAAATCCTTGAGTTTATAAATACAACCATTTCAAATGTTCAGGACGAGCTAAACAATTCCGAAGATTCAATTGAAAAATTTAAGCTTGTAAATAAATTTCAAGACCCGGCAGCTTTTGCCAATACTGTAACTGCTGACTTGGAGCGTTACGGTAATATGCGTATGGAACTGGAATACCAGATGTCACTTTTTTACAGGTTAAAAAAAGACATGAACGATAATGCCGATTTAACAGCCATGCTTATAAAGCTTAACGGCACTTATAATAACCCGCAAATATCAAGCATTGCTACAGAGTTGCTAAAAACCTTAAATGAACGCGAAAAGCTGTTAACCCAGATAACCCCTGAAAGCACACCTTATTCTACCATACAAGCGGAAATTGAAAGGGAGAAAAAAATGTTGATTCAGACTGTAAACAATGAAGAAGATAATCTTAAAATGAAATTAAAGCAGATAGATGATCAACTGTTGATGGCTGGTGGTGACTTTGGGAAGATTCCTCAGAAACAAACTGAGTACATCCGTTTGCAGCGCATGTATAATATCAACGAGAAATTTTACAATATGCTTCTCGAAAAAAAGGCCGAATTCTCAATAACCCGTGCAGGTTATGTGCCTGATAATATTATTTTAGAACAGGCTAACCCCGGTTTAGTTCCTGTATTCCCTAACAGACCCCTGACGCTTAGTGCAAGCCTTACAGTAGGATTTTTTCTTAGTTTATTTTTAATAGTTACGCGGTACCTGATGTATAATGAAATTACTTCGCTTGAGGAAATTGAACAATATACTGATGCATCCATGTTAGGTATTGTACCCAAGTACAAGCGCGAAATTCCTGTATCACAATTATTGGTTGATAAAAACCCAAAGTCAATTATTTCTGAATCGTTCAGGAGTATCAGAACCAATCTGCAATTTATTGCGAGTGATGTCACCGCCAAGGTGATGGCTGTTACCAGTACCGTTTCGGGTGAAGGAAAAACATTTAATGCTATTAACCTTGCCGGTGTAATTGCATTCAGCGGTAAGCACGTAGTAATTGTTGACATGGACATGCGAAAGCCAAAAATCCACCTTGGATTTAATGTTGAAAACACGCATGGTATGAGTACTATTTTAATAGGGAAAGATACGATTGAAACCTGCGTTCAGCACAGTACCTTGAATAATCTTGATTTTATTACTGCCGGGCCTATTCCCCCCAACCCTGCAGAGTTGATCATTTCGCCCTATATGATTGGTTTTATTGATGAGCTTAAAAAGCTATACGATATTATTATAATTGATACACCCCCGATTGGTGTTGTGAGTGACGGTATTCCTATCATTCAAAATGCTGATTACCCTATTTATATTTTGCGGGCAGGTTATTCAAAAAAGATGTTTATTCATAACATCAATAAGATGATTGAAGAAAATAAAGTGAACAGGCTTTCGGTTATTCTTAACGGAGTGGAAATGAATAAGCTTAAATACGGCTATGGATACGGTTATGGTTATGGATATGGTTATGGATACGGCTATGGATATGGATATGGGTATGGATATTACGAAGAAGATCTTGATGTTTCATTAGCTGAGAAAATAAAAAATATATTCAGACCTGCTAAAAAGAAGAAGAAATAAGGGATATTTTATCAGGTGATGGTTTGAGTTATTACTGTCAATGTTTAATTAAGCAAAACTGCTCTCCTGTTTTCGAATCAACTATTGTTTTTAATATGCGTGATTGTAAAAGAGAATCAATTGTTGCTCCCTTTGAAATGAATATATGATTGATTTTATATTCATGCATAAAATCCAGCCTGCTTTGATTAACTGATTGAAATGAGCCTTTCAACTTTTGTTTGGCTACATACTTGTAAAAAATGCTGTTAACTAAATGTTGCTTTTCGCTCTCGGCATAATTTTCATTTATCGGCATTTCAAAAACTGATAATGAATAACTGTAATAATTATTAAACAGGCAACTTAGATGAAACCCTCTTATGCAATATACCGATGCCCTTGCAAAATAATTGTCGTAATCAGCCGGTGCCAGCATAAATGCTCCTTCGGAGTAATTGACTTTTACTAAAGCAGCGGTAGCTCTCAAATAATCAGCGCTATAAACATTTTCTTTGTTCAGCACCTTGAGACTATAATAACCATTACATGATAAAGTAATTATGAGAATGAGCGAGACAATATACTTTCTGTTTTGAGTAATTTTATTCCAACTACCAAGTACAATAGCAAAAGCAAATACCTGGAGCAGCGGATCGCTTACGTTGGTAAACAATTGAACTGTTTCTGTTAAATCGTGGAAAACTGCCCAGCTAACAAGAGCGATGAAAAAAAATGTCGCGGTAATAAAAATCAATTCATTCTTAAAAAGATTACTCCTGATTTCATCAAGGGAAAAAGAAATCGTTACAATTAATATCAGCGGTAGAAAAACAATTGCATTTTGAATTGAACTGAGAGCGATGATATTGATAAATGTTTTGCAATATCTGAAACTCGTTAATGATGCAAGTGTTGAACCTAACTGGCTCGAATTAACTGATACCGCTGCCGGTTGGAAATGATAAAACAACAATACAAAAACGCCTACCAACGCTATCGGAGCAACTTCTTTAATGGATTGCAAATATTTTTTTTTCGTAATAAAACTTCTCAGCGCTATAAGAAACATGGTTAACGAAATAGCTGGCAGAAGTGTCATAAAAAAAACCGGGAGCGCTGCGAAAATTGCTAAGGCGTTTAATCTATATCCGTTAAAATAAACTAATAATGATGCCTGCAGTAACAGGTAAACAAAACCAAGCTTAGGGTAACTAAGAGGATTAAACGAAAAAATATTTGATTCAGATAAATATTTTATGTTCTCAAAAAAGGAAAAATAAAGCCCGCTGAAGCTTAAAAATAAAAATGAAAAGAGACACGTTACTCCACCTTTAAAGCCAACCTGTTCTGCCAGTGCGCAGTAACCTACGAACACCATTAAAATTATTACCGGATAAGTAATCAGTTTAAAAGACAAACACGAATTGAGATGAAATAAATCTTTCACCATAGTATTAATCCAAATATCCCCGAAATGATAGGGCTCGCAACCATGCTCACTCATTTTAAGAAAATCTAATGAAAGACTTTCCTTTCCGAACAAGGTTAAATAATTTGAAACGTTGGAATAAAAAAGCGTATCAAGGTCGGCAACAACAGGAGCGCCATCCATTTGAAACCATGATAAGTATTGAATAACAAACAAAGTAAAAGTGCCGCCTGCCAAAATTGAAATCTCCTTCCAGGAAAATTGTGGTTTATTATCATTTGGAATAATTATTTCGTTCTTCTTTTTATGATAAAGTACATAAGAATAAATACTCAAGATCAAAAGACCAACCATAACTGTCATCCCTTTTGAATAAACTATCGCGCCTATAGTTAGCAAGGCAATACAACCAGCAAGCAGTCTGAAAAAAATCAACCTGAAGGAACCGCTAACTTTTATTTGTAATAACTTTTGAAGCGAAAAACCAATTGTATAAAAAATTAAAATCACCACGATATAAAATAAAAAGTACGTTGTGAAATCAGATGATAACATCATAAATTATTTTTATTATCACTTAACAGCATTTGCAATTTTTAATTCTGACAAAGCTTCAGCAATATTTTGGCAAACACGTTTTACATCAACAGGTGTAAGCTCGTAATACATAG
>JBDTRM010000148.1:0-1515 GCA_039931675.1 Bacteroidia bacterium
TACTTGTTCTCAATGCCCAATTATTTTTTATTTCGTTTAATCTTTATGTTATGCGAATACCCGACTACGCGGACGAAGATATGCTGTTGAAATTCTCACAAACTCTAATTTGTAACAATCAACTTTTCCGTCTTTGAAAATTCTGTTGATTGAACCTGCAAGAAATAAATTCCTGCATTTATTTTCTCTGCATTCCATTCTATTGAATGCTCTCCTTCTCCGAAAACATTATCAGTAAGTGTTTCTATTAAACGTCCGTTCAAATCAAAAATCTTTAATAAAACTTTTCCTGATTGTCCTGGAGAAAAAGAAATAGTTGTCGAACTTGAAAGTGGATTTGGGAAAACAGAAACATTAAACTCATTAGATGACATTAATTCTTCCCCTTCTTTGCATGGAACTGTAACTGTAACAGGAGTGGAAATTTTTGAACATCCATTGTTGTTTGTTACCTGAACTCTGTAATTGCCCGCAGTAGTTGCAGTGTAATGAGCTAAAGTTCCTCCCGAAATATAGTTACTGCCTTTTTTCCATTTGTAAGTTAATCCGGTTCCGGGGTTTCCATTTAATTGCACACTACCCCCGGCACAAAATGTAGTAGAACCTTGAGGAGTGATTATTGCTGTTGGAAGTGCATTTACTGTAACAACAGTTGCATTTCCAGATGTTCTTGAACAACCGGTTAGAGTATTGGTAACGGTTACTCTATAATTTCCGCCTGTGGTAGCAACGTAACTTTGAGAGGTGGCACCCGAAATATTTGTTCCGTTTTTTTTCCATTGATAATTCCTGTTAGCAGCAACAGGGGCATTTAGTACCACATTTCCGCCTGAACAAAAAGTTGTTGACCCGTTTGTTGAAATGGCGGCAGACGGCAATGTTGTTACATGAGTACTATCAGACATTGCTGAGCAACCCGATGTTATGGAATATTTATAATAACCATCGCTTGTCGCAATATAGCTTCCTGCCGATGCACCATTTATAACGACATTGTTTTTATACCATTTAATTACTGTACCGGGATAATTCGCATAAAAAACATCAGGGATGCATAGTGATGCAGAAGTAACACAAGAAGTAGTGCCTGAATAAAGCCCGGGAGCAGGCATAGCAATGTAACTCTGCAACACCCGAACCGGGACATCATTGCCGATTTCGGTAGGTCCGCCATTTTGTGAAACACCTATGCAATTATACAAGCCTGTGAATGCTACAGTGTAAGAGGTACCGATTCCTATGAGAATTGCCGGCTCCTGAAAAGGGCATCCCATACCACCAAAATACCAGTAATAATCATATCCCGGCTGAGGAGCACTAACCGAAAGTTGAACCGTATTAGGATAACATACATCTGTTGGGCCGTTTGCGAGAATAACAATTTGTGCATTAGATATTTTGTATCCAACAAGAAGCACGAAGATGATAATTGATTTCTTCATAATTATTTTTATTTAGTATTTGTTTCTATATAGCTGTGCCGTTCAATCCGAAGCGATACGGGTTTCGCATAAC
>JBDTRM010000149.1:0-1960 GCA_039931675.1 Bacteroidia bacterium
TTTTAAATCAAAGAGCTCAATCGCATAATTACCTGGACCAGCTTTCAGAGGCCATGTCGGATGCAGAAATTATTCTGAAATATGCCTCCCTATCCTTGCACCGCTTTGATATCGCGTCTGCTTTAAAAACAAAGGCGCTGATAAAAGAGAAAACTAAACAAAATTCAGAAGCTGATCTGTTGTTCAAGAAATCAATTGAAGTAAGGATCAGAATTAATGATGCAGAAGCTCAAATTGCTGATGATTACACTGACTGGGGTAACTTTTACCTCAATACAATGCATTAAAATCCTTGGCAATAGTCAGTTGCTGCGCTTTCCCGGAGCAGAGGAAAAGTAGAAAAATTCCCGAAAAAATAAAATGTTGAAGAGACCGCATCTGGGGTAATAACGCTTTTGATCAGAAAAGTTACTCAAAAGCTGCTGATTTTACCATCAAAGCAATGCAATATCTAAAATTAAATCCTGATAAAAACATATTACTGAACCCTTCTTCAAAACAATTAAATATTATTGGAACTAAAGATCCCGTCATAGGATTAATGACTAACAAAACTTCCTTACTTATTAAGTTATACAAAAAAAACAAAGATCCAAAATACCTGAAATCATCTATTGAAACCGCACTTATAACCGATACCATCCTTACGCAAACACGTCATGAACAATCTGGCGAACAAAGCAAACTATACTGGCGAAACTATACAAGGAGCTTTTTTACCGATGCTATGGAGGCTTGTTTCATCGCAAACGATGTAAAACATGCATTTTACTTTATGGAAAGAAGCCGTGCAGTATTACTAAATGATAAGCTGAACGAATTAGGCGCTTCGTCGCACCTTTCTGATTCAGATGCAAAAACCGAACAGGATTTTAAAATCAATATCGCCATTCAACAGGAAAAGTTAAATGACATGGCTGTTAACGCCACAACCTATAATGAACAGCAATCCCGGTTATTCGGCATTAAAGATAATTTTGAACATTTTACAAAATCACTGGAAAAAAAATATCCCGCCTATTACCAGTATAAATATGAAGATGGTGTTCCTTCCCTGGTTGATTTGCAAAAATATATTGCGGAGAGAAACGAATGTTTTATACACTACTTCACAAACGATACAGTGGCTTATATACTTACCATTACTTTAAATAATGCAAAGATCAAAAAGCTCTCAAAAAACGATTTTAATTTCCAACAGATCAACAGGTTTCTTATTTTCTGTTCAAAGAAAGATTCATTGAACAAATTTTACCAATCGTTCGCAACTTTATCAAACAGCCTCTATAAAACATTATTTCAGCCATTGCAAATACCTAAGGGCAGAGTGGTAATTTGCTCGGACAATTTTCTATTGCCCTTTGAAGCTTTGTGCAGTGACAAAGCAGGAAAGAATTTTCTCATTGATGATTACATCTTCAGTTACGCTTATTCCGCCACCTACCTGTTGAGAGATAACAAGCCCTCAAAAGCCAAAGGAAATTTTATTGGTTTTGCACCTGTTTCCTTTCAAACAGATCCAGGTATGGGCAATTTAATAAATTCTGCAGTGGCATTAACACAGTCATCAGAATATTATGGCAGTACATTATTATTTACAAATAAGGCTGCTACAAAAAACAATTTTATTCAAAATATTGGGAATTATACTGTTGCGAACATTTTTTCGCATGCCAGTGGCAATAATAATGATAATGATGAACCAAGGTTGTACATGCAGGACTCGCTTATCCAACTTTCAGACCTGCAGTTCCTCGACCATCCTGCAACAAGACTGGTGGTGCTTAGCGCCTGCCAGACAAACGTTGGAAAAAATGTAACAGGAGAAGGTATATACAGTCTTGCACGTGGCTTTGCATCTGCCGGTATTCCCGCAATTGCAGCCACTTTATGGAATGCAGATGAGGATATGATTTACGAAATTTCGACCAAATTTCATGAATGCCTCTCCCGGGGAATG
>JBDTRM010000150.1:0-23634 GCA_039931675.1 Bacteroidia bacterium
GTAATACATCTTCAGTTTCATCAGGAACAATAAGCAGCTATGTTTGGAAATTTGGGGATGGCAGTACTTCTCAACAGCAAAATCCACATCACAAGTATGCAGCTTCCGGAGTTTATAATGTATGTTTATTAGCGACAACTAACAATGGCTGCATTGATTCTATTTGTAAGAGCGTAATGATCAATACTCCGCCAACAGCAAACTTTATTGTGAATAATGATTGCCAGGGAAATACATTGAATCTCGTCAATACTTCAACATCATCAGGTCTCAGCTCATATAGCTGGAGCTTCGGTAATGGATCAACTTCTACAGCACAAACACCGGGACTTTCGTATAGCAGTGCAGGTAATTATGTAATTCAACTTATAGTAGCTGATGCCAATGGATGTATTGATACAGTTCAAAATCAGGTCACCGTTTTCCCATTACCCCAGGTAACCGCCAGTAATAATCTGGCAATTTGTTCAGGTCAATCGGCTATCCTCACTGTCAATGGTGCTTCATCATATTCGTGGATACCCGGAGGTGTTGGTCAAACCATAAATGTATCACCAACAGTTACAACAAACTATATTGTAACAGGCACTGATGCCAATGGCTGCATTGATACCGCAATGGTAAATATAGTAGTGAATGTATTGCCAGTTATAAATCTTTCTAACCCTGTTATCTGTCCATCATCATCAGTTATTCTTAATGCCGGTAATCCCGGTTCAGGTTATCAGTGGAGTACAGGCGTAACCTCGCAAAGCATTACAACTTCAGTTGCAGGAAGCTACAATGTAACAGTAACCAATAGTTTTGGATGTACTGCCACCGGACAATCAATGGTGGGTGCAAGTACATTAACTTCCAATGTGCAATCATTTTCAATATGCCAGGGAACATCAACTACATTAAATGCTGCCAATCCGGGAAGCACTTACCATTGGTCAACCGGGGCTGCCACGCAAATTATTTCGGTTAATAATACCGGTACCTATACGGTAACCGTTAGTGATGCCTTTGGCTGCTCTTTATCTTTTGCTTCAACATTAATAGTTAATCCTCTGCCAATAGTAAACTTCAATACAGGTGCTGTTTGTTTGAATGACTCAACGATACTGGTTAATTCTTCGCACATATCATCAGGATCCTTATCGGCATATCATTGGGATTTCGGGGATGGTGATTCGTCAGCGGAGCAAAATCCAAAGCATGTGTATTTAAATGCAGGAACATTTACTACAACTCTTTCAGTAATTTCAGATAGCGGATGTACTTCGGATAAATCAGCACCGGCAATGATACATCCGAATCCATCAGCAGACTTTGCTCCTTCATATTCCTGTGCAGGATATGCTATGATTTTAAATGACATGAGTTCGGTAAGCGCGGGTTCTATATTCAGCCGTAAATGGGATTTTGGCGATAGCACGACAGTGAGCACGGTTGCAAATCCTGCGCACGTTTATACTTTGGCAGGAGTTTATCATGTGACATTAATATCAGTAAGTAATTATGGATGCACTGATACCATATCGAAACCTGTGATAGTTAATCCCAATCCTGTAACTCATTTTAATTTTGATAAAACAAGCGGCTGCGGACCATTGACGATTCATTTTACAGATTCAAGTTATATAAGCACCGGGAACATTGTATCATGGCAATGGAATTTTGGTGATGGCACTTCAAGTATCCAGCAGAATCCTTCACACACTTATAACGCAGCGGGTACATTTACAGTAACGCTTATCACAACATCAGGCGAAGGTTGCACAGATTCTTATACGAAAGTTAATGCAATCACTGTTTATCCTGATCCTGTTGCAGAATTTATTTACACTCCTGATGAGCCTAATATTTTACAACTCGTTAGTTTTGAAAATCAGTCAATAAATGCCATTTCGTATAACTGGTCATTTGGAGATGGATCCTCAACACAGGTTGTAGATCCCGTGCATAATTTTGACAACCCTGGTACCTATACGGTTATACTTAAATCAACAAATCAATATGGTTGTATAGCTGAAGCACGACATGAAATCCATATAGTCCCAACCTGGACTGTTTATATTCCCAATGCGTTTACACCTGATAACGATGGTAATAATGATATTTTCACGATACAGGGAATAGGCATCATGAAATATAACATCAAAATATTTAACCGATGGGGTGATTTAATTTTTGATGCTGATAACCGTGGCTGGGATGGTTTGCATTACGGAACCGTTTGCAAGCAGGATGTTTATATCTACAAGGTGGTATTTGAGGTTAACACAGGAGGTTCTTTCGACCGCAATGGACAGGTTAGTCTTATCAAATAAAAGCACAATTATCCTTTAATCATTAATTTAAGATTGGCAGCAATTGATGCGCCTTTAATGCGAATCAAATACACACCATTACCTAAAGAAGGTAAAGGCATTTGAATTACAGATGTTCCGGAATGCAGTTCAGTAGTGAATTCAGCAACTTTTCTTCCTTCACTACCAAATATGGTAATCACTAATTCTTCGTTTTTATTTACATAACAATGCTTTAAATTTAATTGATTATGATCAAACCATGCATTAAAACAATTGCTGTTATAAATAGAAGAAACAGCAGACAAAATAAATGGTTTAGATAAAGTGCTGCAACCATTGGAATCAATAACAGCTACTGTATAGGTTCCATATACAAGATTGGTTAAATACGATTGTTGTGCTCCGGGAATAGCATTGCCATTCAGGTACCACTGATATTGTGCGGCACTGTCAGCGCAAAATAAAGTATCAGCGTTATAAATAATGCCAGGCTGCAATGGCAAAGGAAAAACGGTCACCCAAACACTGTCAGCGGTTATACAATTGCCTGATGAGGTTGAAACCGAAAAAATTTGTGACGTAATCGGAGCTGCAAAAATAGTGGCTGTGGTATCACCAGTATTCCATAAATAAGTGGCAGCGCCTGATGCCGTAAGTTGAATAGTATCACCGGCACATAAAACGGTATCACCTGTTATAACAGGTCCGGCTTGCGAATCAGGTTCAAATTTCCAAAAATCATTTTCTAATATTGGTGTTGATGCAGATCTGCCTGTTCCAAAGTATCCTGTATTATTTATTGTAAAAGCTGCCCCGATAGCACGTGTTCCGCCACCATAATCGCAAAGCTGCTGCCAGCCATTATTTGCAGGATCATACTGCCACCAGTCGCTAAGCAACATTGTTGAACTTGATGCACCACCGCCCGTGTAACCTTTATCATTAATTGCAAGTCCTAAAGACCATACTCTTGGTATCCCTGGAAAATTAGAACATGTTGACCATAAGTTTGTAACAGGATTATATGAATAAAAATCGCTGAGCCCGTTAAAAGACGGGTACTCTCCAAGTCCTGCATAACCAATATTATTGACAACAAAACTCACGACCCACGCTCGGTTACCACCTGGGAAAGATGCTATTTGTGTCCAGGCATCGGTAGTTGGATTATATTCCCAAACATCAGATGTATATCCTGTTCCACTCCATCCGCAACCTACATAACCTTTTCCATTAATACTCCATGATAGTGCACCGTTGTCACGCGGACCTGTAAATGGAGTTTTGTTAGTCCAGGCATTCGTTGATGGATTATAACGCCAAAGTACATTTAATTCGTTGTTGGTATAATTATATCCCCCAATCACATAACCAAAATTTCCAATTGTAAATGTAGCAGCTCCGTTATTTTTTTGTGGCATATTGGCTTTTTGAGTCCACGCATCAGTAACCGGATCATACTCCCAGGTCTCTTTCAATATAGTACCGCCTGTGTTACCCCCGCAGATATACCCTTTGCCATTAATTGAGAACCCCATATTCTGGTCGCGCGGTACTGAGGGTAATGATGCAATTTGTGTCCAGGTTTGAGCAATCGAAATGAAACATGTTAGATGTAAAACCGCAATTAAAAGCAAAACTTTTGGGCAATAATTTTCTGGTTTCATAGTAATGATGAGCTTAGTTTTTGCCTTGTAAATTTAAGGCATTTAAAGATACATATCAGAGAAAAATAATTTAGTGGAAAATGGAAGTTCCACTAAATTTAAACCCAATTTATCAAGGATTGCTTACTGATTAGTACTTGGTTGCAATATCAATTTTGTATTCTCGACATCTTTATGCATCTGGGCAATCAAGCTTTCCTTGTCTGGAAATTTTAATTCTTCACGCAGGCGTTCTGCAAAAGTTATGGTAATGGTTTCTCCATAAATATCTTTATCAAAATCAAAAATAAAAACCTCGATGCTGCGCTCACCGTTATCAAAAGTGGGGCGGGTGCCAATGTTCAGAGCACCACTTAGGATTTGTTGTTTGTTGTTTGTTGTTTGTTGTTTCTCCGAATTTCCAATTTCAACTCTCACAGCATACACCCCGTTAGCGGGAATGAGTTTATAATTTTCTTCAACTTTAATATTTGCAGTTGGGAAACCAAGTTCTCTTCCAATTTTATTTCCTTCTGCTACGTTACCTGTAAGAGAATATTCATAACCGAGAAATTCAGTTGCAATGTGAACTTCGCCATCAAGCAAAGCATTACGAATTTTTGTTGAGCTAACTGCAACATCATGTACATCCTGCTCCGGTATTTGTTCTACTTCAAAATTGTAAATTGGTGCTAAATCGGTCAATTCATTAAAACTGCCTTCGCGGTTGCGTCCGAAATGGTGGTCGTAACCAATAACTAATTTCTTAACCCCGATTTTATTTACCAAAATATCGCGCACAAATTCAGTAGAACTTAATCGCGAAAATTGTTTTGAAAAAGGATGTATTATCAAATGATCAACGCCATACTTTTCCAATAATATTTTTTTTTCTTCCATTGTGTTGAGCAACTGCAATCCATGATCATCAGGAAATAAAACCATTCGCGGATGCGGAAAAAAAGTAAGCACCACCACTTCACCATTTATAGTTGAAGCAATTTCCTTAAGCCGCGAAATTATTTTCTGATGTCCAATATGCACACCATCAAAGGTGCCTATAGTTACTACGGCATCATTAACAGGAATAAATTCATCAATGGAATTGTAAATTTTCAAATGGCATGGAGTTGATTTGGCAAAGGAGTGCAATTTTAATATTGAAAGCAAGTGTATTACCTCAATCAAGTCAGTATCCAAGGTTGGCGTCCTCGCCAACCTTCACATCGTTCATAGCCTATTTGGTAACCGCTAAGTAGTTGGCGGGGACGCCAACCACGTATAAGTAAACTTATTTTCCTCCGCCCGGCATGTTACCCATTCCATTGCCATCATCTCCTCCTTGTTTAAGATCATCATTTTTAATTCCTTTCTTTTTGCTGTTATTAAAAGAAACCTTGCCAAAACGATAATCAAAACTCACGCGCACTCCGAGGAAGAAAAATTTATTTGTGCTGTTATAAGTGAAGCCATCACCGCTGTATTCATTTTTAAAATTGATATATGGAGTAAAAAAGTTATCCAATCCTAAACCAATTCCGCCTTTTTCATTTTTAAACTCACGCCTTGCACTCATGTTGTAAAAAAAGAATGATGTTGACTTACCCTGTAAGCTATACTTAGGTCCGCTGAAGTTGCCGAACAATTGCACTCCCCATTGTTTATTGAATTTATAGTTGCCATATAAATTTATATTGTAGTTGATACCATCGTTACTCAAATCGTTTTCAGTGCTTTTAACAGTGTAGTAATAAATATTAAAGTTGCCGCCTATTACGAGTTTCTGCTTCCATATAATATTGGCGCCAATGCTGGCACCGGTGGTGGTATTCTCACCAATGTTTGCATAAGTGGTTTGATAAATTCCTTTATCAACAAAGCGGATGCTTTCAATTGCATTATTGGTAAAGCGATGATATACCGATGAATTTATGGAGCCAAACTTTCTGAATAAACTATGTCCAAATTCAAAAGAGTGACTTTTTTCAGGCTCAAGATTCGGATTGCCATAACTGATATTTGTAGGATCACTTTGATTGATGTAAGGGTTCAGGTAATTCATGCTTGGCCGCTGTATGCGTTGCGTGTAACTTAATTTTAAACTGTACTTAGCACTTTTTGTATATGAAATTGTTCCCGTAGGTATCAGATTATTATACAAACTATTTAATGGCGGATTTTCAGTTTCATTTTCAAATTTGCCATTTACCTCCGTTGCTTCAAAACGTACCCCGGCTTTAAAGCCCCACCTCCCAATGGTTGTAGAGCCTTGTACATAACCTGCATAAATGTTTTGCGTGTAATCAAAAACATTATTGCGACTGGTTACAGGGAAATAAACATCAGTTGCATAGTCGAGGGTATCATAACGGTAATCACTTTTAACATCGCGTAAAATTGTTTTTGCTCCAATATCGAGCGAGGTTTTTTTTGTGAACGGATGAACATAATCAGCCTGCAAAGTTGCTTCGCGATTGTTGCTTTCGTTCAGACTTTTTTCCCTGTAATATTCATGATCAAGCGTATCATAATACACGCCATAATCTGTATTGCTGGCACTGTTAGTTAATTGGGTTGAAAGTGTAAACTCCTGGTCTGTTTTTGCAAATGTGCGTTTATAATCAAGGTTAGCATCGTATCCCAGGCGCGAAGTTTTTACATCTGAATGGTTGGTAAACAAAGGCGTGTAATTCGTGTTGTCAAATGAAACTGAGTTATCAATGTCACCTTTATTCTTGCGTATCATTCCGTTTAAACGAAACGATGCTGTAAGAGAATTTTTACTGTTGATGTCATAATCGGCATTCATCTGGGCATAAGGGCCTGCTCCAAATGTCGAGTTATCGCCACCCTGTTTTAAATAGTAAGGAACAATACCATTGTCTGTGGTTCGTAGTGAATTAAGATTGCCTTTGCCGTTATAGCCGAATCCTCCGGCATTAACGCCCAATCCAAATCTTCCCTGGCGATAATTAACGCTGCCGAATAAATTACTTGTCCGTGTTCCGACACCTACATTGACACTTCCGCTAAGTCCTTCAATATTTTTCTTTTTGGTGATGATGTTGATGATACCGCCTGTGCCTTCAGCATCGTACTTTGCCGAAGGACTTGTTATCACTTCTACTTTTTCTATTTCATCAGCAGGAATCATTTTCATAGCATCGGCAACTGTGGCGGCCATGATACTTGACGGTTTATTGTTGATCAGCACTTTTACATTTTGAGTTCCGCGCAGTTCCACATTGCCTTCCAAATCAACCGTTACCATAGGAACTTTGCGCAACACATCCTGTGCATTGCCACCCTTCACTGAAATATCTTTTGAAGCATTGTAAACTATCTTATCAATTTTGTTTTCAATCAATGGTGCTTCTTCTTCAACATTAGCTTCTTTAAGAACCTTTGATTTTGGCTTGAAAATTATTTTTCCTAATTCGATGTTTGTCTTCTTATCAGTGATTTCAATTGAATCAAAATTAAGTGTTAAGTATCCGATGAATGATATTCCTATTCGATATTTTCCATTCTTAATATCCTTCAACTTGAAGAAACCTTTCTCATCAGTGATAGCGCCATCAATGGCCTTAGTGGAATCACTCATTTTGTAAAGTGCAACATTGGCAAACTCAACAGCCTTTTGATTGACAGCATCAGTAATGACGCCTGAAATTTTTCCATCATAAATTTTCGGAGTTCCGCCACCCATCATTCCACCCGGAAAAGTTTGTGCCGATGAATGGGAAAATGTTGAAACAGCAAATAATGTGATTAGTAAAAATTGTTTCATGTTGATAGCGATTGATAGAACCTGCTAAATAAAGGTTAGACAAATGTAAAGTTTACTTGTTACCTGTTTCATAAAAACAAAAAAGGCATTGAGTTTTTAATTCTCAATGCCTGTGTGATTGTTGTTTTTATTTTGGAATAAATTATCCTGCATAAACATAATCCTGCTCTACACCTAAAAAATCCTGAATATGATAAATCTCATTACAATTTTTAAAGAGTAACATTTGGTCGTTTACAATTGTGAATTTTTTTCTTTCATCAATTGACAACTTTTTCAAGGAGGGATAATTATGTATTGGCGAGATGATAATTCGACCGTCCTTAAGATAAACACTGATTTTACCTTTCAAGTCAAATTTCACTTTTTTAATTACAGGTTTTATTCCTTTTATTCCTTCCATCTTATTTCAGTTTTAATTCTGTAAATTTAATCTTTTCTCCTTTCTTAGCTTTCAAACAAAGTGCGATTAGCATTTCCTTATTCTTTCCAACTAACTTCTGAACGAGATTTACTTCTTTTTGAGATAAACTTCCACTTTCAGCAAACTCTAAAGAATCTAACCAAATCTTGGCAGCATAAGCTCTATTACCTTTTTCTTTTACAACATGTAAATGCAACGGCTCGTTCAACAAATCATACATATAGATAAAGAAAGTAAAGTACTTATAGTATGCAATCCTTGGCATTTGATTTTGAGAATTATTCTTCTTTTACAAGACTTCTATTTTTTCATCAGCGCTTCAATTTCATCAACTTCAATCGGAATATTTTTCATCAAATCAATTTGTCCTGTTTCAGTTATCAGGAAATCATTTTCAATTCGGATTCCTAAATTTTCTTCAGGAATGTAAATGCCGGGTTCGCAAGTAAACACCATTCCAACTTGCATCGGCTCATACTTATTTCCAATGTCGTGAATATCCAAACCTAAAAAATGCGAAGTGCCATGCATAAAATATTTTTTATAAAGCGGCAATTTATCAGGGTCTTGTTTGGCAACTTCATCTGCATTAAGCAAGCCTAATTTAATCAATTCAGCTTCCATCAATTTGCCGACTTCTTTATGATATACTTCAATAGTATTTCCCGGAACCAGCATTTTACTTGCGGCACGAAACACCCGTAGCACAGCATTGTAAACATCTTTCTGACGTGGCGTAAACTTCCCGTTTACCGGTATTGATCTTGTCAGATCAGCGGCATAATTTGCATACTCAGCACCAAAGTCGAGCAATATCACATCACCATCTTTACACTCGCGATTGTTTTCATTATAGTGGAGAACGCAGGCACTTGCACCACTTGCAATAATCGGATAGTAAGCATGACCTGTGGCACGATTCCATAAAAACTCATGAGTTATCTCAGCTTCAATTTCATATTCCATCACGCCTGGTTTGATGAATTTTAAAATTCTGCGAGTTGCCTTTTCAGTAATGTCGCAAGCTATTTGCAATGCATCAATTTCAGGTTGTTGCTTAATAGCACGGAGGCGCGCCATTATGGGTGCAGAGCGATGATAATAATGAACAGGATATGTTTCCTTTAATTCGTTTACAAAACGCAAATCGCGATATGCAACGGAATGACTGTAACGGTCATTTTCATTGGTATTGATGTAAACATTATTGCTATGATGCATCAACAACGGCAATGCCATTGCCAAATCTTCCATCCACATAATGGTTTTTATTCCTGATGCTGAGCGCGCTTCATCCATTGTATATTTATGGCCTTCCCATACAGCAATGGTTTCATTGGTTTTTCGCAAAAATAATATCTCACGATAATTTTCTAACGGATGCTCAGGAGCAATAACAAGGATACTTTGTTCCTGGTCAATGCCAGATAAATAAAGTATATCAGACTGCTGTCTGAACGAAAACGTTTGATCGCCAATGCGTGGCATTTCATCGTTGCTGTTAAAAAATGCTATGGACTTTGGTTGTAATTGCCCAACAAAACGTTTGCGGTTTTCAATGTAAAACGATTTCGGAAGTGGTGTGTATTTCATTATGATTTTGTATAAAACGCCTTTAATGCGTCTTGTTTTTATTGTTAATTTATTTTTGAATTTTATCGGGTGCAAGTAACGAAAAACTAAAATCACTATTTTAGCAAAAATTATTTTTTATTGGAAATGCAGTTAAATCAATAATATAACAAACAAATTCCTCCAGCATAAACTTAATTTTCACATCATTGTTTTAATATCATAATTTTTTCGCAACAATTTGTTTACAATTGCGCGGCAATTAATTTCACACCCTCAATTAAAACGATTCCCTCTAAACACATAACGCATTAAGCTATATGAATAAGTTTGCAGTTTTATTTACATCATCCATCGGGCGAAAAATAGTAATGTCGCTCACCGGTCTTTTTTTATGTTCATTTTTAATTGTGCATTGTGGCGTAAACGCCTGCCTTTTTGTTGATGATGGAGGCCTCACTTTTAATGCCGCAGCACATTTTATGGAGTCGAATTTTATTATCAGGGCTGTTGAATATTTGCTTTTTGCCGGATTTATAATTCATATTCTGCAATCAATTCTGTTGACATTTCAGAATCGCAAAGCTCGTGGATCGGATAAATACCAGGTGTTTAAAGCCAATGAAACCAGCAAATGGTATTCGCGCAACATGGGAATTCTCGGCACAATTCTATTTTTCTTTTTAGTTGTTCACCTTATAAATTTTTTCATCGGTTTGAGATTTGATGAAGTGTATAAATATGGTGTTGATGCAAACGGTAATGCAAATTTATTTGCGAATGCCAAAGATGCATTTTCATACCCACTCGCCTGCATATTTTATGTGATAAGCATGATAGCTTTGGGTTTTCACTTGCAGCATGGTTTTTCAAGTAGTTTTCAAACCCTGGGTGTAAATCATCCTTATTATACACCATTGATTAAAACTATTGGATATTTCTTCTCAGTGTTTATACCGGCAGTGTTTGCAGCAATGCCTGTTTATTTTATGTTGAAGTTTTAAATCGTTATCTTTAAAAGATGATTAGTTATAAAGATTTATCTGATAATTTATTTTGGGATGTTAACCCAAGTGGGCTTGATTTTGAAAAAAATGCGAGGCAGATAATTGAACGTGTTATCACAAGAGGTTCATTAGAAGATTGGTACACGATACGTGATTATTACGGGGTTGAAAAAATAAAAGAAGAGGTTATTAAGATTCGTTCTTTGGACCCGATGAGTATAAGTTTTTGGAGTTTGATGTTTAAGGTGCCTGAAGAAAAATTCAAGAGTTATGATTTAATGCTTAACAATCCCGATTATAAAATCTGGTACTGGAATTATTTTACTCCGAAAGAAGCAAGCTGATGAACATTCACGAAGACGCTGTTTCAAAGCCGCTGATGAATCTTTTGCAAAAATTGATGCAGATTGAATCATTACGAAATTTCAATTTGGTTGGAGGAACAGCGCTTGCATTGCAATTAGGTCATCGCAAATCAATTGACATACATTTATTCGGAATCGGGAAAAATGATTTGCAAGGCATACAGGTTGATTTGTCTGAAAATTATAATGCAACTATAAAAAGTGCAAGTGAAATAATGTTCGCTTCATACTTTGATGATATTAAAGTTGACGCTGTAAATTATCCTTATCAAATTTTAAAACCATTGGTGGTTTTTAATGAAATAAGAATGTATGATTTGGAAGATATTGCTGCAATGAAATTAAGTGCAATAAGCCAAAGAGGAAGCAAAAAAGATTTCTGGGATATTTATTTTTTGCTTGAAAAATTTTCGATGAATGAAATGCTTGACTTTTTCAAAATGAACTTTAAAGTTACTGATGTATCCCATGCTTTACGCAGTCTCAGTTATTTTAAAGATGCAGATAATGAAGCCGACCCTGAAAAAATTATTCCTGTTAAATGGAATGATATAAAAAAAAATTTGCAGATGAATTATCTGAAATAACTTTCAAAAAAATAGATTAAAAACGAATAACAAATATGTCACTCGATCCCAAATTTCCGAAAGAAATCCCGTTAGCTGAAAAGTGGAAGACAGCTAAGTTCAATTATAAATTAGTTAACCCTGCCAATAAGCGCAGATACGATATCATCGTTATCGGAACAGGATTGGCGGGTGCTTCCGCTGCTGCTTCACTCGCTGAATTGGGTTACAACGTGAAAACTTTTTGTTTCCAGGATTCTCCAAGGCGCGCACACAGTATTGCTGCGCAAGGCGGAATAAATGCAGCAAAAAATTATCGTAACGATGGCGACAGTGTTTATCGTTTATTTTATGATACTATTAAAGGTGGTGATTACCGCGCTCGAGAAGCCAATGTTCATCGCCTTGCAGAAGTGAGCGTAAATATCATTGACCAATGTGTTGCGCAGGGAGTTCCTTTTGCACGTGAATATGGTGGCTTGTTAGACAATCGTTCTTTCGGTGGTGCACAAGTTTCACGCACATTTTATGCTCGCGGACAAACGGGTCAGCAATTGTTGCTTGGTGCGTATTCAGCAATGAATCGCCAGATAGCAACGGGCATGATTACAAGTTACACGCGACATGAAATGTTAGATGTTGTAATTAAAGACGGCAAGGCAAGCGGAGTAATTGTTCGCGATATGATAAGCGGAGAAATTGAGCGTCATGCAGGTCATGCGGTGTTGCTTTGCACAGGCGGTTATGGAAATGTTTTTTATCTCACAACTTATGCGCGCGGCAGCAATGCTACAGCAATATGGCGCGCTCATAAAAAAGGTGCATTCTTCGGAAACCCTTGCTACACGCAGATTCATCCCACCTGTATTCCCGTAAGTGGTGACCACCAAAGCAAGCTTACGTTGATGAGTGAATCGTTACGCAATGACGGACGGGTATGGTGCCCAAAAGCAAAAGGGGATAAACGCAAAGCAGAAGCAATACCTGAAGAAGAGCGCGATTATTATCTCGAAAGAAAATATCCTTCATTCGGAAACCTTGTACCACGTGACATTGCATCGCGCGCAGCCAAGGAACAATGCGATGCAGGACAAGGAGTTGGCGAAACAGGTTTGGCTGTATATCTTGATTTTGCAGATGCAATAAAACGTCTCGGCAAAGAAAATGTGGAAGCTAAGTATGGAAACCTTTTCGATATGTATAAGCAAATTACAGGCGAAGACCCATACACAACTGCTATGAGAATTTATCCCGCAGTTCATTATACAATGGGCGGCTTGTGGGTTGATTATAATCTGATGACAACCGTTCCGGGTTTGTATGCATTAGGTGAAGCAAATTTTTCAGACCATGGCGCAAACCGTTTGGGAGCAAGTGCTTTGATGCAAGGTTTGGCTGACGGTTATTATGTAATACCCGCAACAATCAGTGATTACTTAGCGGATATTGATCGCAAGCCTGTAAGCACCAATTCACCTGAATTTGACGAAGCAGAAAAAAGTGTGCGTGACCGCATTAATACTATACTAAATGTAAAAGGAAAGAAAACCGTTCACGAATTTCAGCGTGAGTTAGGATTAATCATGTGGGAATATTGCGGTATGGCACGCAACGATGCAGGATTAAAAAAAGGAATGGAACTGATTCGTGCATTACGCACTGAATATTGGAAAAATGTTTTAGTACCGGGTGAAGCAGCAGAACTAAATCAGAATTTAGAAAAGGCAATGCGCGTTGCTGATTATTTAGAACTTGGCGAGTTGATGATGCGTGATGCATTAGAGCGTAAAGAAAGTTGCGGTGGTCACTTCCGCGAAGAGTATCAAACGCCCGATGGAGAAGCTTTGCGCGATGATGATAATTTTTCTTACGTAGCAGCATGGGAATACAAAGGTGAAAGTGCAGCCGATTCAAATCTGCATAAAGAAGCTTTGGATTATGAATTTGTAAAACGCGCCCAGCGTAATTATAAATAATAAAGAATTCTTAAATGACTTCATTAAATCAAATACTCGAAACGCTTAAACAGCACAAACCATACTTGCATGAAAAATATGGAGTTAGTGAGATAGGTGTGTTCGGTTCTTATACGAGAAATGATTTTACTGATAAAAGTGATGTGGATATTTTAGTTGATTTCGACAGAGGAATAGGAATGGGATTTATTAGTCTTGCTGACGAGTTAGAACAAATTTTAAATAACAAAGTTGACCTCTTATCTAAGGGTGGAATTAAGAGCCGCTATTGGCCATATATTCAAAAGGATTTAATTTATGTCTGAGAGAAATGAGAAACTTTTAATTGAAGAAATGATTGATTCAGTTGAAGCGATTAATATGTTTCGTGAAAATCTTACACTTGATGAATTACGAAAGGATAGAAAAACTTTGGATGCGATTCTAATGAATTTAATAGCGATTGGAGAATGTGTAAATCGCTTGTCAACTGAATTTAAAAATGAACACACTGCTATTGACTGGCAAAACATTAAAGGATTAAGAAACAGGATAGCACATAATTACAGAGGTGTAGATATTGAAATTCTCTGGGATATAGTAAACGAAAGTCTGCCGACTTTTTTATCAGAACTGAAAAAAATAGAAAAATTATAATTGAATTGAACTTTCATTTCAATCAATACTAAGTAATATGAAAATCACACTTAAGGTTTGGCGTCAGAAAAATAAAGATGCACAAGGCAATTTTGAAACTTACAACGTTGACAACATCATCGAAGACATGTCATTCCTTGAGATGTTAGATGTTTTAAATGAGAAATTATCAAAGGAAGGAAAGGAGCCTATTGCATTCGATCATGATTGCCGCGAAGGCATTTGCGGTACCTGCAGCATGTACATTAATGGGCGCGCACATGGTCCTTTAAAAGGTGTAACAACGTGCCAGTTGCACATGCGAACTTTTAAAGATAACGATACCATTGTTATAGAACCATGGCGCGCAGTAGCTTTCCCGGTGTTGAAAGATTTAATAGTTGACCGCACTGCATTCGAACGCATACAGCAGGCAGGTGGTTATGTTTCTGTAAACACAGGCTCTGTGCCTGATGCAAATGCTATTCCTGTTCCCAAACACGACTCAGAAGAAGCTTTTAATTCTGCGGCATGTATCGGTTGTGGTGCATGTGTGGCTGCTTGCAAAAATGGTTCGGCCATGTTATTTGTATCTGCAAAAGTTTCGCAATATGCCTTGTTACCTCAAGGCAAAGTGGAACGTGCGGATCGTGTTTTAAAAATGGTGGAGCAAATGGATAAGGAGGGTTTCGGCAATTGCACCAATACAGAAGCATGCGAAGCTGAATGTCCTAAGAGTATTTCGGTAAGCAATATTGGCCGCTTAAACCGCGAATATTTATTTGCATCTCTTGCAAAATAATTCCACCGTCAATTCTTTTATCTTTGCAATTGATAAATTAAGCACAATGAATCAAAGTCTGTCACGTTTCATCTCTATGAAGTTTTTAAGATTGCTTTTGATTTTTTTTTCGGTGTTTGTTGGTTTTCAAAAATTAAATGCACAGGTTTTTAATGATTGTGTTGATACCTCGCGCATTAATCCCTATTACATCTGTGGCAATCCTATTTATCAGCCTGTATGCGGATGCAATGGCGTTACCTACAGAAATGATTGCGCATCTTATTTTATGGGAGGTGTAAATTATACCTCAAATGGCACCTGCGAAAATTTTGGCTTTGACATTCTTACCAACCCGGTTTCAACCAACCTTACTTTATCTGTTTATAATAAGCAAAATGAGCAGGTAACAGTTCAGGCCTGGTTCGAAATGGGGAACAAGATTTATGAGAATGTTTTTCGCGGTTACGAAAATCAAGTTCAACAATTTTTTGTTGAAACTCAAGATTGGCAGCGCGGAGTTTATATTATCGTAATTATAGTTAACGGTGAATATCAAGCAAAAAAATTAGTTGTAGAAAGCTCGCAGTGATTTTCAAACTCTCAAAAACTTTTCACACTCACTTTTTAGCTCTTCAAAAAAAACTTCAAACTCTTTCTGCATCAAATCATAAACTCGTTTTAAAAACACAACTGCATCCTGCATATTGTTTTTAATCCGTGGTTGGCGTCCCGCCAACCACAATAGTTGCAGAATCTCAGAAGGTGGCGGGGACGCCAACCTTGCATAAGTTCAAACTCTCAAAAACTTTTCACACTCCAATTTCAATTCTTCAAAAAAAACCTCAAACTCTTTTTGCATCAAATCATAATCTCGTTTTAAATACACTACTGCATCCTGCATATTATTTTCAAATTTTGTGCGAATGCTCATATTGTAAAAAATGCGCTCTAAGTTTTCGAAATGCGCATAGCCGGCTAACCAGTTTTCTTTTTTCATATAGCCCAACATATAATTGGTGCGTTCAGGAAGTATGGCTGAGTTTTTATCTAAAGTAAGGTAAACGTTGTGTACATAATCCTTCAATTCATCATCATGATATTTTTTCCAGTTGTGCGCCAGGAAGTGATCATAAAAAACATCAACTATAACAGGCGTATATTTATGAAAATGATTTCGCAACCGGGCTTTCGTTTGCTCCACTACAGGATGCGAATCTGTAAAAGCATCAATGGTGTGATGCAATTTAATTCCACGCAAAAAATCTCCATCAAAAGTATTGCGCAACTTTCCCTTCAAATGATCAGCAATAAAATTTCCAATCATGATTTGATAATTGTTGCCGCTTAGGTAGAGATGAGCTAAGTAGTTCATTGGGGATTTGGAAATAGGGAGATAGGGAAATACATCCTCATAATTTTATCCGTGGTTGGGCGTCCTCGCCAACCACCAACCGGGTTAGTACCGCACTGAAAGGTTGGCGGGGACGCCAACCTTGGATACGCCTTCTGCACTTGGATACACATGTTGTTACTCCTTCAAAAACCTTCCTCTTAAAGCCCGCTCACCATCAGTAATCTCTACAACATATACACCAACAGTTAATTTGCTTACATCCAATTGCAAGTCAGATTTTTGAAACCCGAAATTGGTTTTATAAACTATTCTTCCTGTTACATCATAAATTTTTATTATAGAACCTTGTGCGGCTGTCCCCCCGTCCGTACCGGCACGGGCGGGCTTTAGGGGCAGGGGTGAGCGTTGGATATTGAGCACATTACTCACAGGATTTGGAAACAACTTTAAGCCATTATTATTAAATGATAAACTTTCAACAGCATTTGGCATTACAATTTCTGTTTCAGCCCAATTGGTTTGAACTGGGTCATTGAAATCGAAATAAATAAAAGCGGTGTTTTTTATTGTATCTCCAACTGCAAGTGTTGAAACAGGTTTAACCCGATAACGAATAAAACCATGACTTAGTAATTCATTGGTGCCACTATCAGGAAGTAAAATATTATCAAAAGTAAAAGTCATTAAGCGTGAGTGCGCTTTATAATTTATATTGAAAGGATGGGAAGATGAAACCAATTGAAAAGTATTGAGATCAAGATCGGTTGAAATGTTATCAAGCACTCGAACATTGAATGCAGTATCGTTGCCGGTGTTTTGAAAGTTAATGATATAATCAAGATATGGTGAGCCTGCAAGTTGAATTGAGGTAAGTGTGCTATCAGAAACAAGCTTAACATTTGGATCACATGAGCCAATTACAAAAACTTTCCATGAAGCATAGTTATCAGCAGGGACCGTATCACCGGCAATGGGATTGATAATACAATACGCATTAAGCTGTGTGCCGATGACTAAACCTGCATTCACATGCACGGTAATCATGATACTGCCTTGTTGAAATGGAGTTAGGGTAATATTACCCCACACAACAGAATCTCCATTAATAAGCGTAGGCGCGACACTTGCAGAGGAGTATGTATAGTTTGTATCATTTAAATAAAACACAATTGAAGCTGTTAGCGTAGTAGTACCTACATTTTTGTAGTTCAACATGTATATAGCATCACGATTGACACGAAAGAAGGTAAACGGTGTTATGGTTATTTGCAAATCATTTATTCCAGCGATAGGTTGAAATGCAAAATCATTCAATGAATCAGTTTGATGAAGTGCTGTAAAGCTGGAATTGTGAGAAACAGGAGTTCCTATGTAATAAGTTATTTGGGAAGTAACTGTAAAACTTCCACTATCAAAAACTGCCAATGAATAATCTCCATTTTGCTCCGAGAATGCAATTTTATTCGTGTTCGATTCAGTAATTAATTGACCTTCTATAGGAATATCTAACGAATCCTCAAGTTGGTTGCCATTGAAGTCAATAAAGGTTTTTCCGGTGATTGAATTAAATTTATCCGTAAGTTTTATTATCCAGTAATCATAGCTCCCTCTGCAATCTTCTGTTTTATCTCCTGAAATATTCGAAATTGAAAATCCACCAAGAATAAAACCTCCATCTGATGTTGGTTCAATGCAATGTACCACTTCACTATAAGCTCCTCCAATTTTATTCTGCCATTGAATGTTGCCAGTACTATCTGTCTTAGCAATGAGGTAATGGGAAAAAACACTTCCTATTTTGTTTGTTGAGCCAGCAAGAATATAACCTCCGTCATTGGTTAATTGAATATCACGCAACTCATCCTCATCTGCATCTCCAATAGTTTTGTCCCATTCTATAATGCCAATACTGTCTGTTTTTACTATCCAGTAATTACTATACCCATAGTTATTTTCTGTTTTATCTCCTGAAATACCTGAACCTGAATATCCACCAAGTATATAACCGTCATCTGTTGTTTGTCGAACCGAATAGATAAAATCATTATCACTACCATCAATTGTATTCTGCCATTGAATGTTACCTGCACCATCTGTTTTCACAATCCAATAATCCCAACCGCCATTGCTGTTTTCAGTTTTACTACCCGAAATATTTGAATTGGAATAACCCCCAAGTAGATAGCCCCCATCGGAAGTTTGATTCAGAGAATACAAATTATCAAATATGCTTCCACCAATTGTCTTTTGCCATAGAATGTTTCCTGCACTATCAGTTTTCACCATCCAATAATCATATAATCCATCACTGTTTTCTGTTTTATCTCCTGAAATATTTGATTCTGAAAAGCCGCCAAGAATGTAACCGCCATCTGATGTCTGTTGTAAAGAAGTAAGTGCATCATCAGCTTTTCCTCCTATCGTATTTTCCCATTGAATAGTACCCAAACCATTTATCTTCACTATCCAATAATCAAATGTATTAACCGTTGTATCCCAATTATTCTCACTCTTGTCTCCTGAAATATTTGATTCCGAAGCTCCCCCCAGGATATAACCACCATCTGTTGTTTGTTGGAGAGAATAAAGATAGTCTGAATTATTGCCCCCGATAGTCTTTTGCCATTGAATGTTACCTGCACTATCAGTTTTCACAATCCAATAATCATAAGATCCTTTGCTGTTTTCTGTTTTGTCTCCTGATATGTTTGACGCTGAGAATCCACCAAGAATATAACCTCCATCCGATGTTTGTTGTATGGAATTGAGTTGGTCCCAGTTAGTTCCGCCAATTGTCTTCTGCCATTCAATCTCTTGACCGAATGAACAACTAAAAACAAAAACCGAGATAATAAAGCTTGCAAACTTTTTCATGTGTGTATGGGTTGTTTTAAGAATTTTAGCTTTATCAAATGTAATTATTTTAAACAGCAGGCAAATTTTTTATTTAGTATTTGGAAATGCTTTAGCTTAAATTTTTTAACTCTGCATCCAATTTGTTTATCAACGAATTACGAATGAATACGAATTCACGAATTGCAAAATAAAAAGAATGTACAAAACATCAACAGATTGCTTCGTTCCTCGCAATGACGAATGCCCAATGATGGAATGCCGTATTTCCCTATTCCTCTATTTCCCAATTTCCCAAGACCCAATAAAGTGATTCCCATACGCCCGCCATATCTCATCCGTAAATATTTCAATAGCCTGGTGTGGAATATTCCTACCGAAGAAAAAATTATTTATTTAACTTTTGATGATGGGCCTATACCTGATGTAACTCCGTGGGTTATTGAAACGCTTGATCAGTTTAATGCCAAGGCAACTTTTTTTTGCATTGGCGATAATGTAAAAAAGCATCCTGGTATTTTTGAATTGATAAAATCAAACAAGCATGCTGTGGGCAATCATACCTTCAATCATTTGAGCGGATGGGTCACTAACGATGCAGATTATTTTGAAAACATCAACAAGGCGAATGAACTGATACAATCAAAATATTTTCGTGCGCCTTATGGCCGCATCAAGCCCTCGCAAATAAAATTTCTTAAAAATCATTACAAGATAATTATGTGGGATGTGCTGAGTAAAGATTATGATTTAAAAAGAACAGGCGAATCGTGCTATCAGAATGTAATTGATTATGCACAGCCCGGTTCAGTGATAGTTTTTCATGATAGTTTGAAAGCTAAAGAGAGATTGCAATATGCATTGCCAAAAGTTTTGGAATATTATACGGAGCGTGATTTTGTTTTTAAAGTAATTAGTGTTTAGAAAAATTATTTCTTTGTGGTGTATCAAGGTTGAAGCACCGAAGCCCTCCGAGGGTTTGCCAGCCCTCGCGGCTGCTAAACCCTCGGAGGGCTACATGACAACCACATAACTCAATAACCCAAGTCCATGAGCAATTTCAGAATTCTTTGTTGGAACGTTAACGGCATACGCGCAGCGTGGAAAAAAGGTTTTCCAGATTGGTTTGCAAATGAATCACCCGATGTATTGTGCATACAGGAAACCAAGGCGCAGCCCGATCAGTTAGATGATGAAATTAAAATCTTCAACAGCTATAAAAGTTATTTCTGTTCGGCTGAAAAGAAAGGGTATTCAGGTGTTGCCATTTACACGCGGTATAACCCCATCAATGTACGTTTGGGTTTAGATAATCCGTTATTTGATAATGAGGGCAGAGTGATAGAAATGGAGTTTGAAAAATTTGTTTTATACAATGTTTATTTCCCTAACGGTGGGCGCGGACCTGAACGAGTGAAGTACAAATTAGATTTTTATGATGCACTTTTTAAACGTGCAGAGGAGTTTCGCAAAACAAAAAAGAACATTATTATTTGTGGCGATTACAATACGGCACATAAAGAAATTGATTTGGCTCGACCAAAAGAAAATCAACGCACATCAGGATTCTTACCTGAAGAACGCACATGGATTGATAAAATAATCAGCATGAATTACATTGATATTTTTCGCGAATACAATAAGGAGCCTGCACAATACACTTACTGGGATCAGATTACCAGAGCCCGCGACCGTAATGTAGGCTGGCGTATTGATTATTTTATGGTTTCGAGCGAAGCGCGCCCGCTTGTTACTAATGCATTAATTCACATGGGAGTTATGGGCAGTGATCATTGCCCTATTGAATTGCAATTGGAGCTTTAGTTTAAGGCAGGTTATGCTTTGGGTGTCACTTATCAAACTTATTACATTTGTCCGCATTATTACGAAATGATCATAATTTATGGACAATAAACAAGATGCGCTCGACTATCACAGTAACGGACGGCCGGGGAAAATTGAAGTAATACCAACTAAACCATATAGCTCGCAGCGTGACCTCTCATTAGCTTATTCACCGGGCGTTGCAGAGCCTTGTCTCGAGATTGAAAAAAATCCTGATGATGTTTATAAATATACCGCTAAAGGAAATTTAGTTGCTGTAATTTCAAACGGTACTGCCGTGCTTGGTTTGGGCAACATAGGTGCATTGGCATCCAAACCTGTAATGGAAGGCAAAGGTTTGCTCTTCAAAATTTTTGCTGATATAGATGTGTTCGATATTGAAATTGATCAAACCAATGTGGATGATTTTGTAAAAACAGTGAAAGCAATTTCTACAACTTTTGGCGGAATAAATTTGGAAGACATCAAAGCGCCCGAGTGTTTCGAAATTGAACGCAGATTAAAAGAAGAACTCACTATACCAATCATGCATGATGATCAGCACGGCACTGCAATTATATCAGGTGCGGGTTTGATCAATGCTTTGGAATTGGCGAAGAAAAAAATCACCGATGTTCAGATTGTTATTAATGGTGCAGGTGCAGCAGCAATTTCATGCGGTAAAATTTATATATCGCTTGGCGCAAAAAAAGATAACATTGTAATGCTTGACAGCAAGGGTGTTATACGTACTGATGGTGATTATAGTGATGAACACAAAAGATATTTTGCAACAGCTCGCAATATTCACACACTTGAGGATGCAATTAAAAAAGCTGATGTGTTTATTGGTTTATCAAAAGGCAATGTGCTGAATGGAGAGATGATAAAATCAATGAATAAAAATCCTGTGGTGTTTGCGCTTGCAAATCCTGTTCCTGAAATTTCGTACGAAGATGCTGTGGCAGCGCGGCCTGATGTGATTGTGGCTACAGGGCGAAGCGATTATCCTAACCAGGTAAATAATGTTTTGGGCTTCCCGTATATTTTTCGCGGAGCATTAGATGTACGCGCCACACAAATTAATGAGGAGATGAAATTGGCTGCAGTGCGTGCCATTGCAAATCTCACGAAAGAGCCAGTTCCTGAAATTGTAAATCTCGCTTACAATAAGTCAAACCTCACATTCAGTCGTGATTATATTATTCCCAAACCGCTTGATCCGCGTTTGATTTCAACCGTTGCTCCTGCTGTTGCACGTGCTGCAATTAAATCGGGAGTGGCGCAGCATAACATCGGCAATTGGGATAAGTATATCGAAGAGTTAGAAAATCGCGTGGGTCGTGATGATAAAATTATCAAGGTGCTTATCAATAAGGCAAAACAGGAACCGAAGCGTGTGGTGTTTGCAGAAGCTGATAATTTTAAAATTTTAAAAGCAGCGCAAATAGTACGCGATGAAAAAATTGCACACCCTATTCTACTCGGCAATAAAGAGAAGATAAAAAAACTGATAGAAGAAAACGGATTGCATTTAGATGACATCCCCATCATTGATCCGCGCGAGGAAGAAACTTATATGAAACACTTTGGTGAATTGTATTTTGAAAAACGCAAGCGCAAAGGTTTCACACTTTATGAAGCAAAGAAAATTATGATCGAACGTAATTACTATGGCTGCATGATGGTGGAAACCGGGCAAGCCGATGCTGTAATTTCAGGGCTGACAAGAAAATATTCTGATGTAATAAAACCTGCATTGCGCATTTTCGGAACACGTCCCGAAACAAAAATTGTTGCAGGAATGTACATCCTCATTACAAAAAAGGGACCGATATTTTTTGCAGATACTACAGTAAACATTGACCCCAATACCCAGCAATTAACTGACATTGTTTTACTCACTGCACAGGCGGTGCAGCAATTTAATGTGGTGCCGCGTATTGCAATGTTATCGTACAGCAACTTCGGCAGCAGCAATGAACCTAACGTGCAGAAGGTACGCAATGCAGTAAGTTATTTACATGAGAATTATCCGGGTTTGGTTGTGGATGGAGAGATACAGGCAAATCTTGCATTCAACACGCAACTGCTTGCCGATAATTATCCTTTCACCGAATTGATTAACGGAGGAGCAAACACATTGATATTTCCAAGTCTTGAAGCAGGTAACATTGCCTATAAACTGATGATGGAATTAGCCGGTGCAGAAGCAATAGGTCCGGTGTTACTTGGAATGAATAAGCCGGTTCACGTTTTACAACTCGGCAGCAGTGTGCGAGAAATTGTAAACATGGTTGCTATTGCAGTGGTTGATGCGCAAGGAAGAAGGGGGGAGTAAAGAAAACCATAAGACCTCAACAGGAACTGTCATGTTGATCCCGATGAATCGGGAGAAACAACTTTCTTCAAATGAAGTACCTGCTAACCATGTAGAAAGTTCCTTCACTTCGTTCAGGATGACAAATAATTAAGAAACCCATAAATGACTCAAAGAGAAAATATTTCAGTATTCCACATGTTTAAAATTGGTGTGGGTCCATCAAGCTCACACACACTTG
>JBDTRM010000151.1:0-3399 GCA_039931675.1 Bacteroidia bacterium
AAGTACGTTCTTTTGTCTTTAGTTTTTTTGATTTTACTTTTAGTCGGTGTAATCAACCTGCCTTTTGCACATAGAATAATAACCAATAAAGTAAACGATATACTTCGCGAAAATGGCTTGCCTGTTCATGTAGGTAAATTGAGTTTGTTGTTGAATGGCAAGATAGGGTTGAGCCAGCTTGAAGTTAAATCGTTGACCGGTGATACTATTATTTATGCAGGCAATGTGAATATTTCTGTAAGTCCTGGTCCATTATTTTCTAACCGGATTGTGATACAGAATGTTGAACTCGGAGATATTGTTGTCAACTTACAAGCGGATAAAAATACAGGGAAGCTCGTTTTGCTCTCCCTGTTTCCTCCTTCATCTGAAACTTCGAAGAATAAAACAAAAGCAAAGAAGTCATGGGATATTGAGATCCACCAGGCTCACTTGAATAACATCAGGTTCTTATACAACGACTCATTGAAAGGCATTTTAGTTGAGCAAACTCTTCATAAAGCGGATTTAACTTTTGACACTTTTTCTATCTTAAAAAAGCAGATTGATGTTAATTATCTCCGTATTGAAAAAGCCAACGGTCATTTATCTATTTCAAAAAGCAATAGCGATACCGTGCAAACTGTTTCTTCTACTGCCCCATGGAAATTTTCAGCACGCAATCTTGAATTGAAGGATATCATTTATGAATTTGATCAACCTGACAGCAAACAAAAAACTTCGGCTTCTTTAAAGCATGCTGATATATCTGTAAAGACATTAAATCTATTCAAAAGAGAGTTAGATGTTTTGCAAATAAAATTAGTTGATCCTAATGTGGTAATTGAAACATCTGGTGCAACATCAACAAATAATATTGTTGAAGAGCCGGAAAAAAAAATTTCTACTGACAACCCCTGGTCGTTGATGTGCGGATTGATAAAAATTGAAAACGGAACATTTCTATACAACAATAAAAAGACAGATCAGAAAAATGATTTTGCTCAATGGATGCCTGTTGAGGAATTTAATACAACAATCAAAGATGTTAAGTATAATGCTGAAGGTTATAGATTTAACATGAATGAACTTTCGTTAGGGTTGAATCATCAGGCATTTATAAAATCAGGAGCAATTGTTTTGGTGGCTGACTCATCACAGAAAGGTAAATTGAAATTAGAACTTATTGCTTCTGCGAATATGGAGCATCAAAAATTGTTTACGAAAAATGATGTTATAAAACTTTCATCTGCTTTTTCAGGTTCACCGGATTCTTTACAAATTGAAAAATGCAACATCAACTGTACTTCTGGTATTAATGTATCTGTTTCAGGTTATATCACCGAATTATTAAAGATGCCTGATTCGAGATGTAAACTTAATTTCAAAACCCGGACGATTACACGCGATCAAACCAGCGAACTGATTGCATTATCCGGCACGCGTGTCAACCTGCCCAATTTCGAACCGGTTGCTTATTCAGGAACTATTGACAATTCATTTTTAAAACCACAATTCAAAATTTCCATGCAAAGTGCTTCAGGCGATATTGCGTTAGATGGTAATTATGACGTAAATAATAAGAACGGCAATCTTGATGCAACGCTATCACAAGTGAGGTTGAGGAGTATATTTGGTGACGCTTACCCTGAATCAGTAACGTGCAGCGTTTCATTGAACGGTGGAATGAATAACAAAGAAATGCTCTCTGGTGATGGTGTTATTGAAATCAATTCGGCTTTATATAATGGTGGTAATTATCAGAATATAGAGCTTGACTTATCTGTAATTGACAATCAAAGCACTTTTACTTTAATATCCAATGATTCTGCTCTAACGTGCAACCTAAACGGTTTGTTCGATTGGAATGACAACATGTATAAAGGAAAGTTATCAGGCCATTTTAATTTAAATGAAGGCAATACAAATTTGTTGCCGGGGCAACTTGCTGTTCAAGGTGAAATTGAAAGTGATTTCAAAAACTCAGGTAAAAATCTGCAATCATCAGTTGATTTTAAAAACATTGCCATAAGTAACTTGAATAGTAAAGCGAACTTAGATAGTTTTTCGTGTAAGCTAAATATGACCAATAGTTTGGTTAGCACCCAGGTTAAGTCCGATTTTTTCGCGGCTGATTTTCAAAGCCAATCATCATTTGATGAATTGAAAAAAGCTATTGAGTCAGTACATTTTGAAAAAGCACTTAGCCTGGATTCGGCTGATTTTCTGAAATTGAATTCCGTTACAACTTTTCCTGTCTTCAATCTAACTGCCACTGTAAATTATCACTCCATTTTTCAGTTATTCTATCCTGATTCTGTTTTCAATTTTGACACCGTTCATATAGCAATCAATAAAAAAGCTGAAGACAACATTGTGCAAGGCGAAATTTCTTACAAAGGTTTTAACTATTTAAATTATCAAACATATCGGACAGAAATTCAAATGAAGTTTGATGAACATAAATTGAACTGTAAAATAATTCTTGATAGTCTTGATGCAGAAGGCATGTTGCTTGGTTCATCATCGTTCGCGCTTGATATTTTGCCTGCAAGCATGATTGGCTCGTTATCAGTTTCAAACCGGGATAGGGATAGTATGCCGCTTTACCAAATCGGTGCAGAAGCGATTAAAGAAAATAACCGGCTCGTATTGAAATCAACCGAAGGTGATTGGGTAATCAATTCCAACAAATGGACATTGTCGCCTTCTGAATTTTTGACCCGCGAAAACTCTTCAAAAGATATTGTTGCAGATATACATTTGCAACATGACGATATGAAAATAGAACTGGTTGGCCGCCAATCTGAATCATTGAAACTGAATTTAAAGAATGTTTTATTAAGCAAGCTAATTTCTCCTGAACTGATTAAAGATTTGCCTGATGGTTCAATAAATGCAAATGTGGTTTATGGTGGGGGTGACCGTAAAAATCTGGATTTCAAATTTGATATTGCACAGTTTAAATGGAAAGATGTGTTCCTGGACAGTATTGGCTCAATAGGTAAAATTGTAAGCGATACTTCAGGAATTCTTGAAACAGAGATTACTGCAACGCTGAATGACACGTCAACAATCACAATAAAATCTGAACCGCGTAATAATCCTTCTGCCAAAAGTTTCCATTCCACTTTCAGCAATGTTCCTGTTAAGCTGCTGCAACCAAGCTTAGGTGAGTATATAGACAGTTTGCAAGGCACTATAAGTGGCGAAATAGTTCTGGCAATAGAAAATAATAAGCCAACTATGGATGGTGAAATAAAATTAAGACAGGTTTACTTAAACGTTATTCCCTTAAAGTCAGGGTTTAGTATTCCTGATGATAAACTAATGATAAAGAAAAGCCAACTCAATTTCGACCACTTCACAGTTCTTGATTCCATGCAGAAACCTTTGCATTTAAACGGAACAATAAATCTT
>JBDTRM010000152.1:0-4907 GCA_039931675.1 Bacteroidia bacterium
GCTTTTGAATTGAAGATGGCGAGGTTATTATTTTTTGTTTCGAGAAAGTGAATGTCTATTTCTTTTGGTACAGAATAAATATCAGGAACCTTATACGTTGAAAGCGCATTTGATTTTAGTTTTCCTTCTTTATCATAAATAATTTCTTCCATTGTCATCCAGCCAATACCTTGCACGATGCCGCCTTCACATTGCCCTTTGTCAATAATCGGATTCATGCTCTTACCAAAATCATGAACCACTTTCACTGAATCAAATTCATAGATACCGCGCAAACAATCAACTGTTACAGTAATAATTCCTGTGCCATAAACATGATAGGAAAAGGGATGTCCTTTTTCTTTTGTTAAATCAAAATGTATTTCAGGAGTTGCATAGTGAGCATGCTCTGATAAATTAATTCGTTTCAGAAATGCAGTTATCACTAATTTCTTCCACTCTAATTCAGTTTGCTTCCCGTTTGAAAAAACTTTTTCATCTTTCAATTCAATTGAGCTTAAATCAACTTTCAATTCTTCAGCAGCTACATTCTTTAATCGTTCAAGAATTGCCTTACATGCAAGCTGTGTTGCTTTGCCATTCAAATCGGCAGTTGCACTTGCAGCGCTCGGTGATGTATTCGCAATGCGAAAAGTATTTGTTGAATTGATTTTTATTTTGTCAGGATTGATTGAAAAAACGTCAGCAGCAACCTGTAAAATTTTTGTGTTTACACCTTGTCCCATTTCAACAGCACCTGTGCTGATGTTCACACTACCATCTGAATAAACATGCACAAGCGACCGTGCATTGTTCATCAAAGTTTTGGTGAAAGAAATTCCAAAACAAATTGGCATTAGTGCAATTCCTTTTTTGAAGAATTTATTTTCAGAATTGAATTGCTGAATCTCTATTTTTAGTTTTTCTATTTCATAAAGTTCTTCTGCTTTGTTCCAACATTCATTTGCTTCGCTTGCTGCAATTTGCCCATAAGGAAATTCTTCTCCTGTTTTAATTAAATTTCTTTTTTGAATTTCTGATGCGTCAATTTTTAATTCATCTGCAGCTTTTGCAATCGCACTTTCAATTACGAACATTCCCTGTGGTCCGCCAAAACCACGAAACGCAGTATTTGAAGGAAGATTGGTTCTGCAACTATATGCTGTTGCTTTTACATTCGGAATAAAATAGGAATTGGTGCAATGAAACAATGTGCGCTCTAAAACAGCAGGTGATAAATCTGCTGTAGCACCAGCATTCTGATAAAATGTTGCTTCATAAGCAACAATTTTTAACTCCTTATTCAAACCAATTTTAAAATCAGAAGAATAGGGGTGACGATTACCTGTCATGCGCATATCTTCCATTCGATGCAATGCATATTTCACAGGACGTTTTAAATGAAAAGTTGCAAGTGCACACAATGCAGCCCATGTATTTGCCTGGTCTTCTTTACCACCAAAGCCGCCACCAAGTCTTGTAACATCAACCTCCAACTGATGCATCGGTAAACCTAAAACTTTAGAGCAAGCTCGCTGCACAGCAGTTGGTCCTTGTGTAGAAGAATAAATTTTTATCGCGCCATTTTCTAGCGGCACCGTGTAAGCGCCTTGTGTTTCAATATACAAATGCTCTTGACCGTTTGAATCAGCGCTACCTTCAAAAACATAATCACAATTCTTAAATGCATTTTCAGTATCGCCTAACTTAAAAGTACGTGGTGGGATTATTAATTCATTTTTTTCTTTTGCTTCGCGAGGGTCAGTTATAATATGAAGCGGTTCAATTTCAATTTTAATTTTTTTTATCACTGCACGTGCAAGTTCTTCCGATTCTGCAACAACAAAGGCTACGGGCATTCCACAAAAGTGAACGTGATGTTCTGCAAGCAAAGGTTCATCTTCAATGATTCCTCCAATTTGATTTCTACCCGGACAATCTTTATAAGTAAAAATGCGAACAACACCTTCACATTTTTCAGCTACACTTAAATCCAAATTTTTAATCACTCCATGCGCAACAGGAGAATCAAAACAAACACCATACAGTGTCCCGACTTGTGTCGGGATGTCATCGAGATAAATGGATTCACCGCGTGTGTGAGTATAAGAGTCAATGTTTTTCATTGGTTGATGTTGATTGCATAACCTTTAACCAAATAATCTTTTAAACGTTGTGATGCCCAAATGCGGAATTGGGTGCCACGTTTTGAGTTGACACGATAGCCAAGCGATATAATCACGTCCAGGTTATAGTGTTCAATGTCTCTGGATACAAGCCTTTTTCCTTCACTTTGAACTTGTCGGAATTTCCGACAAGTTGAATTTTCAATCAATTCCCCATCAAAAAAAATATTTTTTATGTGTTCAACAACATTGGTTCGGCTCGACTGAAACAACTCTTCCAATTGATACTGATTAAGCCAAACTGTATCACTTTCAAACTTTACTTCAATTTGAGTGGAGTTATCCTCTCCATTATAAATAATAATCTCCCCTTTATTTTCCATATTAAAATTACCTTAACACTCCTTAATTTCATTTCGAACTTGTAAATATTACTTACAAGTTGAATTGTTAAATTTTCGCTGAATAAACTTGTGCAAATTTTGCGCAAGTTTGATTTGCAACTAATTCTTTACGGCAATGTGCGAAATTTGCACATTGCTTTTATTTCAAACTCCAGTCAAGATTCCATCCTTAAACATCTCCACGAAATGCGCCTTTATCAATTGTGCCAACAACAATCGCTTATACTCCTCACTTCCTCTCGCATCGCTGATAGGTGCAATTTCTGTTTCCGCAATTTCAATTGCATTTAAAATGTTTTCTTCTGAAATATTTTTGCCCTTCAAAAACTCACTTGCTTTTTCTAAAAATTTCGGATAAGCAAAAACTCCTCCTGCCGAAATTTTCGTATCAATAATTTTATCTCCATCAACTTTTAGCTGAATTGCTGTATTCACACTTGCAATATCTAAATGTGTGCGCTTGCTTACTTTTTCAAAATGGAAATGTGTTTGTTCATCAGGCAATTCGAAATAAAATTTCTCGATATATTCCTCAGGTTTTTTATCAAGCGTCTTATATCCTTTATAAAAATTCTTCAAAGCAATTTCTCTTTTGTTATCTCCATCAGATAAAATTAAAGTTGCTTCTAATGCCAAAAAGAAAATTGTGAAATCACCTATAGGAGAAGCATTGACAAAATTTCCTGCAAGCGTTGCAATGTTTCTTATGGGTGTGGATGAAACAAGCTTGGCATATTTCAAAAATTGCGGGAAATGTTTTTGAATAATTCCTGATTCACATAAATCAGTTACGGTGCAAGATGCTCCGACAAAACATTTATTCCCTTCCTGATAAATCCCTTTCAAATAATTATTATCAAGCAAAAAATCAATTTCTGAATGAGTCATTGAATCGTGTTTCTGCACATACAAATCAGTTCCACCACCTAATCTGGTAATTGGATTATTTGTTAACGGGTTAACCGTCATAGCGAGGAACGAAGCAATCTGTTCATCAGGTAAATAAATTCTATTATCCAATAACTGCTGCAAACGATTTTTAATTGAAATAAAATATTCAGGCAAAATTTTATTTTCTGAAACAAATTTTTCAGGCGCACTATTTTTCTTGTCAACCAATAACTCATTAACTTTTAAAGCAGCCCGCTCAATAGATTTATATCCCGTACAACGGCAAATATTTCCATCAATACTTGCTATTGCATTTTCTTCGGTAGCTTCTTTATCACTTAAACAATATCCTGCTAAAGATATTACAAAACCAGGTGTACAAAATCCGCATTGTGTTGCACCTTCATCACTCATTGCTTGCTGTATCGGATTTAATTCGTTTGGGAAATTAATTCCTTCAACGGTTACAATGTGTTTTGCATTTGCATTTCCTAATGCCATTAAACAGGAAGTTGCAGAACGATACCGCAAATCATTTCTCCACTCTCCCCTTGGAGAGAGTCTGTCCCGTTTTAGCGGGAGGTCAGGGGTGAGGCTTCCAACTAAAACCGTACATGCTCCGCAATCACCTTCACGACAACCTATTTTTGTTCCTTTTAAATTTTGGTGATAACGAATAAAATCGAGCAGTGTAGTTCCGGGCGAAACATCAGTGCTTATTTCTTTTTCGTTGAGGATGAATTTTATCACGAGTGAATTTTTTGTTGTATTGATTGTATAAATAAAAACTTAATTTTTTGTATTGAGAAATTTTATATCAAATTTGGACTGATAAATTTAATTCAAAGTCATTATGGATGATTTTATGATTGCTGCAATTGATGAAGCAAAACTGGGAATTTCAGAAGGAGGAATTCCAATCGGCTCTGTTTTAGTTCGTGATGGAAAAATTATCGGGCGCGGTCATAACAAGCGTGTGCAGGACAGTGACCCTGTAACACATGCAGAAATTGATTGCCTCCGCAATGCAGGCAGAGTGGGCAATTATAAGAATGCTGTTTTGTATTCTACACTAATGCCTTGTTATTTGTGTGCGGGGGCTGTGGTTCAATTCGGAATTAAAAAAGTTTATGCAGGAGAAAATGAAACCTTTGCAGGTGCAAAAGAGTTTATGGAATCACATGGTGTGGAAGTTATCAATCTCAATTCGGAAGAATGTAAAGCGATGATGCGAAAATTTATTGCTGAAAAACCGGAACTTTGGAATGAGGACATTGGCAAATAATTATATTAGTTTAAACTATGGCAAACACAGAAGTAAAAACAAAACGCACAGATAATAGTGTTGAAGTTTTTTTAAATGCAATTACAGAAGATGGTAAACGCAAAGATTGTTTTACATTACATAAACTGATGCAAACAGTTTCCAAATCAAAACCTAAAATGTGGGGAACTTCTATTGTTGGTTTTGCTGAGTTTCATTATAAATCAAAAAGCGGAAGGGAAG
>JBDTRM010000153.1:0-19122 GCA_039931675.1 Bacteroidia bacterium
GACCAGTTGTAAGAACTGTAACCGCTTCCTGCATTTAAAGTTGTTGAACTTCCTGAACAGAATGATAAGCTACCGCTGATTGAAGGAGTAAGGTTTGCATTAACTGTTGTTGTTACAGAAACAGAACCTGTGCATCCGTTTCCATTAGTAACAGTTACCGTAAATGTACCTGCTGTGCTTACTGAAATAGTTTGCGAAGTTGCTCCGTTTGACCAGTTGTAAGAACTGTAACCGCTTCCTGCATTTAAAGTTGTTGAACTTCCTGCACAGAATGATAAGCTTCCGCTAATTGATGGAGTTGGATTTGCATTAACAGTTGTAGAAACATTTGCAGAACCTGTGCATCCATTTGCATTAGTAACAGTTACCGTAAATGTGGCCGCTGTGTTTGCAGAAATGGTTTGAGTAGTTGCTCCGTTTGACCAGTTATAAGAACTGTAGCCGCTCCCTGCATTTAAAGTTGTTGAACTTCCTGCGCAGAATGATAAACTTCCGAAGATAGATGGAGTAAGGTTTGCATTAACTGTTGTTGTTACCGAAACAGAACCTATACATCCACTTACATTAGTAACAGTTACTGTAAATGTACCGGCTGTTGAAACGATGCGTGCTGAGCTTGTCGAAGCATTGTCCCATAAGTAAGAAGTATAACCACTTCCTGCATCCAAAGTTGTCGAACTTCCTGAACAGAATGATAAGCTGCCACTGATTGATGGAGTTGGATTTGCATTAACAGTTGTAGAAGCATTTGCAGAACCTGTACATCCGCTTGCATTCGTAACAGTCAACGTAAATGTACCTGCTATACTTACTGAAATGGTTTGTGTAGTTGCTCCAGTTGACCAGCTGAATGAGCTAAAGTTTCCTGCATTTAAAACAGTTGAACTCCCTAAACAAAAAGAAGTGCTTCCGGTAATTGAAGGAGCCGGGTTGGCATTAACAGTTGTTGTATGCGAGTCTGTGCCTGTACATCCGCTTGCATTAGTAACAGTTACTGTAAATGTACCTGCTGCATTAACTGAAATCGTTTGTGTTGTAGCCCCTGTTGACCAGGCGTATGTATTAAAGCTTCCTGCATTTAAAACAGTTGAACTACCTGCACAGAATGAAGTGCTGCCGGTGATAACCGGAGCCGGATTTGCATTAACAGTTGTTGTATGCGAGTCTGAGCCTGTGCATCCGCTTGCATTCGTAACAGTTACCGTAAATGTTCCTGCGGTACTTACTGAAATGGTTTGTGTTGTTGCTCCCGTTGACCATGTGTATGAGTTAAAGCTTCCTGCATTTAAAACAGTTGAACTACCTGCACAGAAAGAAGTGCTTCCTGTGATAGCCGGAGTTGGATTTGCATTGACTGTTATTGTTTTTGTTGATGAAGCCGTACATGCACTACCATTAGTAACAGTTACTGTATATGTACCAGCCGTATTTGCCGAAATCGTTTGTGTGGTTGCTCCGTTTGACCAGGCGTAAGAACTATAACCGCTTCCTGCATTCAAGGTTGTTGAACTGCCTGAACAGAATGAAGTACTTCCGCTTATGGATGCAGTTAGATTACACACGGTAATCACTGCATCGTTGCCTGTGCCACCGATATAAGAAATAAAGGCCTTTTTTGTGGAACCAAGGAAGTTATTAATCGTTGCACCTTCAGGTAATCCCGCAAAGGTTCCGGTAATAGCATCGGTGCCATCATTATCAAGAATAATAAAAATTTCGCCACCAACAGGAACGTAAGTACTTCCTGTAAAAGTGAGTGTAGCATTACTTAAATTTATCAGTCCTGCATTATTTAATTGTTGGTATTGTGCGTTTACTGTCGTTCCGTTAATACTAATATTCAATTTTGAATTATTGCCAAAACTCAATGTTTTAGCAGCCGAAGTGCTTATGTCAGTGCCTGTAGTATTGGGCGCTAATCCATTTGATGTGCCGGCAACCACAATGTTTCCACCGGTCCCCGAAGATAAAATGGTGCCGCCTTGTTCGAGGTAAATATCATAAGCTGTGTTAATACTATTGGGTCCTTTAGTGCCGGTCACATTTATATTTCCACCCGATGAGCCAATCTTCGAATTGTTGTCTTCAATATGTACACCGCTGCACTGATTCCCTGTGGAAGATGCTCCTGTTCCATTTACTGTCACTGTTCCTGAGCCTCCCGATGTAATGCTCGCTGCTGATGCAATATTAACTCCGTAAGCAGAACCAGCAGTACCGGTGCCACCTCCATAACCGGTTACGATAACATTACCACCTGACGAGGATATGGTTGAATTGGTATCAGTAAGAGAAACCCCTTCATTATTGGAGCCACTGGTAACGCCACCTGTACCCGTAACAGTAACAGTTCCGTTTCCCCCGGCAGATATTATACCTGCCTGGTGCAGTCTTACTCCATAGTTAAAGCCATTTGCACCGCTTCCCATTCCATTACCTGTAACATTTACATTCCCTCCGGCTGAGGTTATCGAAGCTGTCCATATATCTATCCCATAATTTGAGGTTCCGCCACCGTTTCCTCCCGTTCCGGTCACAGTTACGTTGCCGTTACCGGCTGCAGTTATCATCCCCGAAGTTTGAAGACCAACACCCTTGGAACCGGTACCCACATTGCTGCCTTGCCCGTTTACATACACATTTCCACCTGATGAAGTAATCATTCCTGAATTTGTGATAGCAATCCCCCAGTTGCCCGCACCTGTACTATTTCCCCCTGTTCCGTTTACAGTTACAGTGCCATTTCCACCTGCCCTTATACTGGCCGATGAAAATACTGCTATACCTGTATTGCCAACAGAAGCACCACTGCCATTTCCATTACCCGTTACTCTTACAGGCCCACCGTGCGATGTTATCATGGCTGTGGAACCGGACATATATACACCGTCCTGGTTATTAAATGCTAAAGCTGAACCGGTGCCTTCTACAGTTAATGAGTCAGAAGTTCCTCCTATAATCTGCGATTCATTTATAGTTATACCATTGATGCTACCACCTCTTGCTTTTATGTTTACCCTTCCTGAACCTGTGGCCTCAATTTTTGCGTTGTACATAAAAATGCCCCAATAGTTGTTGGTTACGGCTACAGGTTGCTGATTAGCCTCTATGATAATATTCCCGTTAATCGTATTAAGCTGTCCTCCGCTGTTAAATCTAATGCCTTTGCTGGCTTTTAAAGTGGCTGAGCCTGTGCCCGAAAGATTTACGGGGTGACTATAAATAACAATTTCGTCTTCTCCGGGATTTGGGTCATCGTTCTGCAAATCAATATCCAGGTTAGCATTTGGAATAAAAGTTACTACACCCCCAAAAAACTCCACATAATCATTTCCCTCACCTCCGTTTATTGTAAGATTGGGGAGACCAGCCGAAGCGCCAAACATCTCTATTGAGTCAGCACCGGTTCCACCGTTTACAGTAATGCCCATAATACCTGCAAGCGGTATAAATGCATTAGCAGTGGAAAACATAGTAATCGCTCCTCCATTTATAGAATAGGTGCTCGTATAACCGGTCGGAACAGAAATATGAAGATTGGTGCCACTCGTATTTATAAAAAGAAAGTTAAGTAACCCGGTGGTGTGGTTCACTGTAATGGTAGTGCTCGTAGTGGTGATGGTGTAATCCTGCGCTTTAGCAGAATAGGAAATGCACAACAATGCAAATGAGCATACAAACAGAATGTGCCTCGAAATTTTTTTCATCGAAACTAATACTGCATTATCAATTGCGTTTGCACCAGGTGCTGAAGAGAGTTGAATGTTTTTTTTCATTTTTAATGGGATTTAATTTATAAAGTCAAATAAATTTTGACGCGGCAAAAGAACCTCGGCTATCAGAGCATGTCAATTATCAAAAGTGATAGTATTTGGGGGTGGTGATTGAAAAAGTTGGAAAGAGGCTCGGAATAAAATGGTATCACGTTAACACAAAGTATTACGTGCATGAAATATTGAGATAAAAAAATCATCCGGTTACATGAAATTCAATGCTGAAAATTTTTATATAGTGTTGGCAATTTAATATTTGTAATGAAAAAACGACTTTGTTTTATTCTAAATTCGCAACATATTCAAAACAAAAATTATGGGTTACACAATTCAAGATATCCAAGAAACAACTTCTGTAGTAGCTGAGGATATTGAGAAATATATTCGCCTCAACAAAATTAAAGTTGGGAAGAACGGCTCTCTTTCCGAGAAGTCTTATCACACCTTGATTGATTTATTTTCAGGTCAGGAATTAATAGAAGATGACAACAAACGAGTTTACGTTTTAAACGGTCATAAGATTGAAGTAAAACAAAAACCAGTTTTTGAAAGTGAAGACCATAGAATTTCATTGTTTCAAGATGATGCAATTAATTTTTTGAAAAACTTGCCGTCAGCAAGTGTTGATGTAATAATTACCGACCCTGCTTATTCAGGAATGAATCAACGATTGAAACTGGGACGTGGAAAAATTATCGGAAAGTATGCCGATGCAGGAAAGAATGGTGCAAAATGGTTTGAAGAGTTTCACGATACTGAAGAAAATTACAGGACATTCCTTCAAGAATGTTATCGTGTTCTGAAAAACAACAGACACATTTACATAATGTTTGACTCTTTTTCTTTGCTTTCACTTGCTCCGATTGCCCGTGATGTTTTTGAAGTAAAAAATGTTTTGTGTTGGGATAAAGCAAACATTGGTCTCGGTCATTATTTTAGGCGTAGACACGAATTTATTTTGTTTGCAAGCAAAGGAAAAAGAAGATTGAATTCTAAAAGTATTCCCGATGTCTGGAAAATAAAAAGGATTACTTCCTCTCAATATCCAACACAAAAACCAACAGAAGTTTTTGAGTTGATGCTTAAAGGAAGTGCCGAAAAAGATTTTGTCGTTTGCGACCCGTTTCTTGGAAGTGGTTCATCAGCTATTACGGCAATAAAATCGGACTGCAAGTTTTTAGGTTGTGATATTTCCGATAAATCAATTTCAGTTTCTAAGGAAAGGATTCAACCGCTTTTAAAATTTTCTTTGGCTGCATAATGACAAAAGTTGAAGCAATAAAAAAAGTATTAGAGGACAATGGCGGAGCAGCAAGTTGGAAATCTATCTACGACAACATTGAGAAATATTATCCTACTGCAAAACATTCAGGAGAATGGGAAGCTGGAATAAGAGGAGTTCTTTATAGAGAGATTAGGGAAAGCAGAAACTTCAAGAAAATTGGTTTAGCAATTTTTGCATTGAAAGATTATGCAGAAGAAAAAGCACCAAAGAAATCAGATACTGTAAGAATGCACTCATTCATTGAGGGTATTTGTTTAGAGTTAGGCAACTTCAAAAATTACAACACATATACAGCAGACCCTTCTGCAACTTTCAAAGACCATATCAAACTATTCGATTTAACAACCGTCAAGAATATTCCTAATTTTACTTACACTGATATTGTTTCTGAAGCAAAAAGAATTGATGTGATTTGGTTTAATAAAAATGGATTTCAATTTCCTCAAAAAGTATTTGAAGTAGTTGATAGTATTGGAACTTTAACAGGAGCATTTAATAGAAGTTTACAGCTATTAAATTTTAGAACCGAATTTTACATCATTGCTCCAGAAGAACATCGCAACAAATTTGAAAAGCAAATTAATCTTGAACCATATCAAAGCAATGCTGAAAAATTTAAGTTTGCTAATTATAATGAGATGATTGAACTTTATGATAATGCAGCAAAGGCGAATAAATTAGAAAGTAAAATATTCCAATTCTAATGGCACAACACTACGACATCACAAAATATCCTCAAAAATATTTTAGGTCAATTGAAGATTCCTTTAAAAGAAAATTTTCTTTGGGTGTTCAAAAAGTAAAATACTCTTTAAAATACTTTTATGTTGAAGATGAAAGAGCAAAAGAACATTCAAACGATGTTGTTTTTGAAACATCAAAGAAAGTCAATAATGAAATAGAGAAATTTGAAATTCATTTTGACCAAAATTCAAATTCAATTACAAAGATTTATTTGGTGAAGTAGTTTGCGTTAGGGATTGTAGCGGAAATCCTTTTTGCTTTTCGCAAAAAGATTGTAGCGGAAAGCCCGACCCGTAGGGGAACGCCCAAATAATTTTAACTCTTTCAAAGTTTGTCAAGACAAAGAAAAGCAACCACAACGATTATGCAGATGCATTTGTTCGCTATTTGAGGGCAACACAATTTGTTTCGTTTGATAAGAAAACTTTTAGAATGATTACTGCTCCGTCTCGGGCTGCTGAAGTTAATTATGTTTTGAAAAATGTTGAACGAGATGCAAAGGCATACAAAACAGAAGTTGATTACAAAAAATATCTTTTCAATCCCGATTCGTTGTTGTTGCTTACTGACGATAGAAAGTATCTTGAAAAGCAACTTGCAAAATTGGCTGTGAAATTTGCTACAACTGCAAGTGTTGAGTCATTGAAAGATTTGTTAGAAACAACAGAAAGAAAAATGATTTCTGCTGTCATTGAAGAAACAGAAGTTGCTTTAAAAAATTACAAAGAGTTTGATGATATAATTGATGTGTTCGGAAAAATTCAGAAGAAAGAAGTTCCTGACCCTCCACTTTATTTGGAGTGGAATATTTGGAGAGCAATGGTTATGATTAACTATGCCAAAGTTGTCAAAGGAAATTTTGCTTTGGATTTGGACGGAGTTCCTTTGAATACTGCACTTGGAAATATGCCCGATATTCAAGCGGAATATGACGGCTTTAAAATGATTGTTGAAGTAACGATGTCAAGCGGAAACAAACAGTATGAAATGGAAGGCGAACCTGTTGCTCGTCACTTTGGAAACTTACAAAAGAATTCTGATGTCCCTGTGTATTGCTTGTTCGTTGCACCGAAAATTAGTGAAGGTGCATTGGCTCATTTCTTTAACCTCAACCGATTTAATACGAAAGCTTACGGGGGCAAAACAAGAATTGTTCCTATGAGCTTGAGTCAATTTATATTGTTTATAACCATTGCAAAAGATAAGAAATTTAACAACTCAAAAACTTTGAAAGTCTGCTTGGACTCTATAGTTCAGAAAAATTTTTCGGTGGATGATGAAGTTGTTTGGTATCAGCAAATTAATGACTCCATTTCTGAATGGATAGGTTAAGTCTCGCGGCTTTTGCAAAAGTCTTCCAGGCAATTCATAAACTCAATAAAGACAAACCTGCCTCATGAACCCGAAAAAAGCTTCTGATTAATTGCCTTTGCCACAGCTTCAGTCATAGAGCTTACGTGCAGCTTTTCATAAATCTTTGTCATGTGTGCACGTACGGTTGCATAGGTAATAAAAAGCTTATCGGCAATCATTTTATAAGAACAGCCTTGCACTAATAAAGCAAGTACCTCTGCTTCGCGAGCGCTCAGGTGGTAATCTTCCTTAACGGGAACAGAAGGGTCGGCCTGGAAATGCATCAATACTTTTTTTGCAATGCTGGGTGTCATAGGAGCGCCACCGGTATAAACTTCGCGTATAGCTTCCAGGATATCATTAGATGGAGCATTCTTTAAAATATAACCATTGGCACCAGCTTTAATAGCAGAAAAAACTTTTTCATTGTCTTCAAAAACTGTTTGCATCAGTATCTGCACTTTGGTAAAATTCTTACGAATCAGCTTTACACCTTCTATGCCATTCATGCCCGGCATGTCAATATCCATAATCACCACATCAGGCTGCGTTTGCTGTATGTTGCGTATCACATCCCTGCAATGCGCAAATGAACCAACCGGCTCCAGGTCTTCCGCATCTTCTAACAGCATCGTAATTGAATCGCGTAGCGAATCGTTATCATCAAAAATTGTAATTCTTATATTGCTCATGGCATTTAATATTTAGATGCAAAGATGCCTTATACGATGCTTGTTCTCAATTATCAAATGTGATAGTTTTTTTTGGAAATTGAATTACGAATTCAATTCCAATACAATTGCAGTTCCTTCATTACTTCGCGAGGTAATCGCAATAGAAGCATTCATATCGGCTGCTCTTGTCTTCATGTTTTTTAATCCGTTACCATTATAAGCCTCACCACGTCCTTCTTCAAATGAAACTGCATCAAATCCCTTACCATCATCCTTTATTGAAAATGAGAAACGATTATTCAGTTTTGAAAATGCAATTAGCACATTTTTACAACCTGCATATTTCACAATATTGTGAATGGCTTCTTTATAAATCAGGAAAATGTTTTTGCGTTGCTCGTTGGTAAGCATTACTGTTTTTAAATCACCATCATTTTTGAATTCAAACACAATATCCTGCGGTGTAAGAATCATGGCTGCAAAGGCTTGCATCCTGCCCTGCAACTGGTCGAATGTTTCGTTCTCCGGATTTAAGCTCCATACAATGTCACTCATTTTTTCAATCAGCTCGCGCGAGGCAGTTCCTATTTTCGATAATACTTCACTGGGGTTGCCGTTTTTTAAAGAACGGTTTTTTGCTACATCACTGTAAACAGCAATGCTTCCCAGCGTGCTTCCGATATCATCATGTAACTCACGGCTTATACGCAATCTTTCATTTGAAAGTGCATGAAGACTTTCCAATCTCTTCCTCCTCCTGAAATTATAAAACATATAACCACCTAAAAACAATACACCGAGCGAGCCGGCAATAGTAAAGTTGCGTACGATTTTTTGTTTCGAGATTTCTGCGCTGGTTAATGCATCCTTCTTATCCTGTGCTGCTTTAGCTTCAGTTTCCTTTTTGTCAAAATCATATTGCATTTGCGACTGCACTGTTTTCCTCGTGATGTCTTCATTAAATAAACTATCGCGGTAACTCACATACATTTTATAATGCTCAAGTGATTGTTTATAATTTCCCCGTGCATTTTCTAAATCTGATAAACCCTCGTATGCATTTTTAATTGATTCAAGACTGCCTATTTTTTTTGAAAGAGCTAATCCCTTATCGAGATACGAAAGAGCATCGTTGTATTTCCCAAGTTTTGTATAAACATTCCCCATGCTCACGTAGGTACTGACAAGTCCTGGCTTAGCCTCCATCCTTTCCTGTATTTCCAAAGCGGCAAAATAATTCTTCAGCGCTTCCGTATAGTCGTCTTGCGCCAGGTAAACATTTCCAATATTGGAATATGTGTTACCAACATTCTTGTAATCCTTATTTTCTTTGCTTATTTTTAATGAAGCAGAAAGATTTTCAATTGCTGCAGAATAATTTTCCGCTTGTAAATAAACACCCCCTATATTATTGTACGCTTCAATCATAATTTGTGCATCCCCTGTTTCTTCCCCTATTTTTAAATAAACAGAATCCATTTTAAGTGCCTCAGAATAATTACCCAAAGCTGAATAAATACTCCCGATATGATTATAGGTTTTAGCAATATCCTTCTTCATACCCAGTTCTTCCCATAACTTCAACGAAGCAAAATTTGTTTTCAATGCCAAGGGATAGTTTCCTTCCTCAAAGTAAATACTTGCAATATTGCCATAGAGTGCAGCAACTCCTCTTTTATCTCCTGTTTCTTCGCTGATTTTTAAAGAAACCGAGTAAATCTTCAATGCTTCCGGGTAGTTACCCTGGTAAAAAAACATATTCCCTATAGCTGTGCAGGCCCTCTTTTTTAGTTTAAGAACGGTCATTTTGCTTCCGGGGTTTTCAGATGATAATATCACATCACAAATGTTTATAGCATCACTGTCATTTTTAAGCGCCTCCTCAAATTCCTCAAGATTCGCCAGCGCTGAACCTTTGTTCAGGTGTGCTTCAGCAAGACCTTCCTTGAAATTTAATTGTTCAGCAAGGGCAAAAGCTTTATTGGCAAAATACAAGGTAGTATCAGGGTCGTTATTCCTGAATTGATAGGCAATTGCATTAAGCGTATTTACTTTGGCAGTATCAGCCTTTTGACTTTTTAAAACTGCGAAGAGTGAATCAGTTTTTGAAGTTTGTGGGTTTTGGGTATAGCCAATATGGTATAGAAAACTAAATAAAACGCAGAGTGGGAGGATTTTTTTCATAAGCTTTTTGTATTAAAGCAAATTGCTTTTGTGAGAGCAATTTTAGGAAAAACAACCAATAATCAGGAATACAGTTAAACATAAATAAAGAAGAGGCTACCCATTTAAGATGACCTCTTCTTTAACAATGTTAATTGTTTCGATTTATTACTGCACGATTAACTTGCAATTTCTCGCCAGCCCGTTATAAGTAACTCTTACCGTATAGGCGCCTTTTGCAAGCGTTGCTAAATCAAGTTTGTGATTGTTGTTACCTGTAACAATTGCAATATCCTGTTTCAAAACCTGCTGTCCCACTAAATCATAAACTGCTATTTGACCTTTGCCCTCGGCAAAACCTTCAAACTGAATTTCGGCTGATGTTGTTGCAGGGTTGGGATATATCATGACATTCATTTCCTGCATATCGTCACCCGCTTTGCAATTAATAGTTATTTTAACGCCTGCAGAAGTTTTAGAACAATTGCTGCTGTTAGTAACTATTACCTTATAGGTGGCTGCCTGCTTTGCAGTAAAATTTTGTGAAGTGGCACCACTGATATTGTTTACGCCCTTCAACCATTGGTAGGTTAAACCTGCTCCAGCGTTAGCCTGCAACACTACACTATCGCCATTACAAAAAGTTGTGAGACCCTGCGGAGTTATCATAGCTGCAGGTATTGCATTAACAGTTACTGCTATGCCTGCAGATAGCTTGCTACAGCCATTGGCATTAGTTACTTCTACTTTGTAAGTAGCAGTTGCAACAGGCTGATAGGTTTGAGCAACAGCCCCTGAAACATAAGCTGAGCCCTTCTTCCATTTATAGGTAAAACCTGTGCCACTGTTTGCTGTAAGCGTCAACGGTGTTGGGCCTTTACAAAAAGTTATCGGACCGTTTGGTGTAATAGTTGCCGTTGGCAGTGCATTAACTGTAACCATTACATTCGGGGAAGATATTTTGCTGCATCCGTTAGAGTTGGTAACAATTACATTGTAGTTACCACCTGTAGCAGCAGTGTAAGATTGCAGGGTAGCTCCTGAAATAACAGCAGTACCCTTGCGCCATTTATAAGTTAATCCGCTTGCTGTATTTGCATCAAGCACTACCGAACCACCCATGCAGAAAGTTGTAGGACCTGCTGGTGTGACAGTAGCTGCCGGAAGAGGATTAACAGTTACAACTGCAGGGGCAGATTGTGCCGTACACCCGCTTACATCTGTAACTGTAACTATATACGACCCTGATGCATTAACCGAAATGCTTTGTGTTGTTTGACCACTGGACCATAGATAAGCCGAGGCGCCATCGCTGGTCAATGATACACTGCTGCCAGCGCAAAATGTTAAAGGCCCGCTGGCATTAACACTCGGAGTGACTGCCGAACATGCAACCGTAAAACTTCCAACCATACCAAATGCTCCGTGTGGAATGCACTGATAATTGTAAGTTCCTGTAACAACCGGCACATACGTAAAGGTAGGAGCAGACACGTTCATAGGTGCGCTCCATGCAGGGGCACCCGCAGGAATTGTCAAAGAGGAAGTAGTGTGGGATCCGTCAAGCCATTGCCATGTGACGGTATCGCCCAGGTTAATTGCCAGGCTTGAGGGGGTAAACATAAAATTTTGAACAGTTATCACAAAAGTGGTTCCCTTTGCAATAAGAGAAATGAGCATGAATGCCCATGCAAGAAGTAGTGGTTTTTTCATAAGAATTTTAATTTAAAGTGTTAACTTAAATGGTTATTTATAATGTTTAATTTGAATAATAATTTTAAGAGAAAAAATAGGAAACAATAAAATGATTGAAATAAAAAAGGGTAATAATTAAAGGATAAAGGTATGATGTATTTTGAATTGTGCAGCACCATGCATGACGAAACAAGAATTCAATTATCAGGTGCACCCATATCCACCCATTTATGCAGCTTTTGCAAATCGCCCGGGGCAATAACTTTCGGGCCGTTCGTATAAGGTGGAGGCATTCCCCCATTTGAATTGAATACACGTAATGCGAATTTCCCGCTATCAATCTTTTCTTTTAATCCGGGGTAAGTTGAGAAATCGCCAACTGACCCTTGGTTACTGTTTGTCACATGACAATGCTGGTTGCCAACTCCAAGGCAATACGTAATCATGATAGGTACAATATCTTTACTGTAACTTACAGTTGTAGTATCTGCAGGTAAAGCAGGCTCAGGCAAATCGCCTTTATCATAGAGACAACCACTGAATATAAAAAGTAAAAGAGGAAGTATTCTTTTCATCGTTAAAAAAAAGAGGAATACCGGAATGATGGAATATTGACCCGTTGCCCCAGTCAGGGTGCTTTTCCATCATTCCTTAACTCCATTATTCCATCAATCATTCTTTCACGAAACGCTGCACATAATTTCCATCTTTCCAATTGATTTCAACAAAATACATTCCTTTATTAAGTGAGGAAATATTGATGCTGTTATCAATACTGTTTCCATTCAATGTTGTTTCACTAACTTCACTTCCTATGATGTTGAAAATTTTTACTGATGCATTATTTATCAGTTGCGTATTAACTTTGATATACAAATCACTTGATGCAGGATTAGGATAAACAGTAATATTTGCATCACGAATATTTTCAATTACTGCTGATGGTGTAACAAAACAATCGCCACCTAAATTCAATTGCCCGCGTACTTCGCCACCGGGAAAAGCTGCTGTATGCATATTTACATACACTGCATTGCCCATAAACATATCTGCATCAGTGCTGTCAAATGCAGGTGTATCATCATCAGTCCAGTAGCCATTGGCAGCATCTGAGGTTCCTGTCATTGAAAAAAAGGAGCTTATGCCATAAATCACACCACCTGCAATTCCCGCAGTTGCATTGTGAAAATGTGCAGCATTTATATTTCCTGTCAGACCATTAACAGCCAACATAAAGTGTACATTCTCTTTAAAACGGTCTATTGAAGCCAGGCCTGTTCCGGTTGCAGTTGAAGTGTTTGGCGGAGTTTCCTGTGTTGCGTCTATTGTATAAGTTAATCCTTCGCGTGCATAGCGCCCCATCTGGCTTCGTATTTCACCGGCAGGGAAATTAGCGTTATGAACATTTGCATATATGTTACCGGTTAGACAATCGTTAATAAAACCCGGAGTTAAAGATGCACCGGTAATAGTTCCTGAAACCCTGTTGCCATTAATACCTGAACTGAGATTGATTGTTACGGGACCTGAAACTCCAATAGCACCAGTATGAAAATGCGCTCCTGTAATTGGAGCAGATAAACCATCATAAACTATATCATACCATAGCGTATCCATGGTCGGATTTATTTTTACACTTCCAATACCCGTGGCAGTTGAAACGGTTGGCGGAGTTTCCTGTAAGCCATCTAAATTAAGATCGAATGCAAGCTTATTATCCATCAAAATCTGTCCTCTTATTTCACCGCCAGGGTTAGCGGTTGTATGTACATTGATATACATATTTCCGCTTAGCAGATCACTCAGGTATGCAGTTGGATCAACCTCAATTGTAATACTGTTACCGTTAACTGCAGTAGTAAGAGGCTCAACAACGGGACCTGCTAAACCAGGTGCGCCTGTGTGCAGATGAGCTCCAGTAATAGGACCGCTTAATCCTACAAACTTTGCATTAATAATAACTGCAGCATAATCTTTATACATGTTAAATACTGCAAGTCCATAAGCTGTGGTAGGTACAGGTGGCGTTTCCTGTGCGCCATCGAGTGAAGCGGTAAGTTCATAATCAGTTTCCAATAAAATCTGTCCGCGAACTTCACCACCGGGATTAGCGGTAGTGTGAACATTGATATAGTAGTCTCCTGCAATAAATTTGGCAACCATTGGAGGAGTTAAGTTGGCACCGGTAAGCGTTGCTGTAATATCATTTCCGGTTATGTTAGCAGTTAGCGCTATAATAACAGGACCTGCAACTCCCATTGCGCCTTCATGAATGTGGGCACCGGTAATGGCACCGCTTAAACCTGTAACCGTAGCTTTAATGCATAATGTATCGTGCGTAGCGTTCAGTATAAAACCTGCAACTCCAACAGCAGAGGTAGCAACAGGAGGTGTTTCTTGCGCCCCGTTAAGTTGAGCCGAGAACAATAAGTTAGCAGTAAAATTTCCTGCATAAGCTGCTGCACTGATGGATACGCCAAAAATGCAAATCAATAATTGCAAAGTAATTTTTTTCATCATGAGATTGTTTTTAATTGTTATAGTATTTTGTGAATTCAGTTTATCGGGTTTAACTTTAATGATATAGATGAAAAAAAAATTAAATCGTTGGGTTGAAACGGAAGAATATATTGGAAAGGGATAAGGCTTATGTGCTAAGGGGTAAGTCGTAAGCAGTGAGTTATAAGTTAGTTGTTTAAAGTTCATCCCTTAAAGGGAACAGACCTTGAAAGATTTTTTTCTTTCAAATTGATACAGCATGATTAATTTATAAATTCAAGTTTTACTTTTTGCGCATCATTGTACAATCACTACCCCGGTCATGCCGGAATGAAAGCTGCATTTATAAGAAAAAGTGCCGGCAGTGGTAAACTGATGACTATAAGTGCCGCCACCGTTAATGGTGCCGCTATCGAACAAACCGGTGTTGCTTGTTACTGTGTGAGCCATACCATCTTTATTAGTCCATGTAATAGTTGTGTTTACGGCAACAGTTATTGAAGACGGATTAAATGCAGTGTTTTGCATCCATACTTCATTAGTGCCCGGACCTGACATAGTAGTAGTATCAGATGATTTTTTACATCCGCTGTTGAAGCCGATGAAAACCAGGAATATGGCTATTTCCATTAATAGTATTGGAGAATGTCTGAATGTTTTTTTCATAATATTTAATTAACTTACGGATGTACCTCTTCGAATTACAATATAAAATATGTAACAAATTCAATCAAGTGTGAGAAGGGAAAATCAATTCTTTAAATGTGATTAACCTGTATCGCCTGGGTACCTTTTTACCCGGGCGATACAGAAACCAGACGAACTGTATAAAACACCATCTTATTTTAAAATAATTACGTCACAGTACGTATGTATTGATACAGATGAAAAAGAACCAGAAAACGTTGGGTTATTGAAAAAAAAATCTGGCTTATTACCCTCTTTAAAATAACGTGCGTTACTGATTTTTTATTTGTCCGGGATTTTGAAAATTCTTTTTAGAAAAAATCCTGAGCTTTTGAATTTTAGAAATGAAAAGACAGGCCTGCATGTAAACCTAATGTATAAGGAAAACAATTTACAGAAGTATCTTGTGTAAGAGATGTAACTGAGCCTTTAAAAGAAGGTTCAATAAAAGCACCAAGCCCATTACAAAAATTGTATTGCACACCCAATCCGAAAAGAATACTGTAATTCATTTTTTTAAGTCCGTAAATATTATTATAGATGGTGTATTTATAATTATTTACGTTCATTTTTGCTTTTTCATTTATATAAAAGTTTGCAGAGAAACCTGCATCAGCAAAAAAGGTGAACCTGTTTTTTACAGTATGAAACCTCATCTGAACAGGAACATTTATAAATTCAATTGACTGCTCGCAAACAGCATTTAAATTAAGACTATCACCTTCGTGTATCACTGTATTTTTACGTTTAGGCATTTCTATGTCTCCGCAGGATGTCGGGTAATAATAATGCAATTGATTATCCTCGCCATAAGCTGCATAAATTGTTGAAACAGCAATAGAATAAGCCATAGTTGAATAAGTGCAGCCCGTGTTTATACTCCACCTTTTATTTAAATCAAATCCGATTGACAATCCTGTGCTGAATGAATAAGCTGATTTTTCGCGGTTTTTGTATGCTGATGTTCCTTCAGCATCATTCACGTTGTTATCTTTTAAATAATTCTTAGTAAGATCAGGAGAATAGTACGCAGCTAATGAAAAGCGTGAAATAAAACTTTTATTGTTGACTTCAACGGAATCATTTACATGAATGATTGCAGGAGAATTTCTTATAGACAATTCACTTTTTTCAGTTGTTGTTAAATCAATTGTTTGCATGAAATCAATGTCAGAGATTCCTGGCGCTGATGAATTTTCACCATTGGAATTCGTTAAAGATTGATCACCTGATGAACCGTTGTTCGTTTTTGATTTATTGTGTTTTGCAATAACATCTTCTTTATAGGTACCCAATTTGGTGCGATCATCATCATTATTATTAGGTTTATTTTCATAACTGATTTCTTCAGTATCATCAGCATTGCTTTTATTATTCATCTTTGCAGATGCCGGCTTGTTTCTAAAACTGTTTTTAGCTGAAATGTAATTATCATGATTGCTTTTAATTTCACTCTTACCGGCAGCATGAATTTTTTCATCATGCGTTTCAATAACCTGTAAATTACTACCTGCAGATTCAGCAGTTGATAATTGAGGATCATTATTAGCTATAACAGAACTTTGGTGATCCGCTGTAAATTTCTGTCCTGCAGGGTTCTTTAAACTGTTTGGAGATTGTTGGAGAATAAAATAATAAGATGAAACAGAAAAAATCAATAACAATGCAAGGCCAATACTTAGCCATTTGTAGCGCTTTGTTTTTTGCCTGTAAATAATTTCCTGCTTCTTTGTTAAAGCTGCATCAATCGCACTCCACGCATTTTCAGGCGGATCCATTTTATAATCTCTAATGACCGAACGCGGTGATTTATTTTCGTTATCCTCTTCCATTAACACTTATTATTTGTTCCGGTATATTGTTGTTGTTATACACAGCCCTTTGTAAAATTCTACGCGCATCATGTAAATTCGATCGTGAAGTACCTTCTGATATTCCCAGCTTCTCAGCTATTTCCTTATGCTTTAATCCTTCAAATTCATAAAGGTTAAAAACCAATTTGCAAACGGGTGGCAGCTTATGAATTAATTTCATTAGTTCGCCTGCTTCAATATTGCTCAGAATATCGTCTGTGCTATATTGATTCAATTCTGCATCATTACCGTTAATACTCTGAACAATAAACAACCGGGGATTTTTTCTATATTTTTCAATAGCAGTGTTTATCATTATTTTCCTGATCCAGCCTTCAAGCGAACCTGATTTTCTGAAGCTTTTGATATGCTCATACACCTTCATAAATCCCTCGTGAAAAGTATCCTCAGCTTCTTCCCTGTTCTTTGAATACCGGAAACAAAGTGCAAACATTTTGGCACAATACTGCTCATACAGCATATTTTGGGCGAGCCTGTCACCCTTAATACACCCATTAATCAGCATATCCTCTCTGTCTTCAGTCAAATTATCATTCTTTAGATTTAGAGATGCTAAATTGATAAAAATTGTTGGGTTGTTAAAAAAATAAATATAACCGCTGTTAACCCAACTTGCAGCTACTACCCTGTGAGGAGCTTTAAAATGGGGATTTTGTTTTTTTCGGGTGTCGTTTTGTGTACTACAGATTTTAATTTTCTAAAGGGTTTGTGTTTTGCATTTAGAATGTCAAAATATTGTTTTAGTTTTTGATTTGGCTCTGAGCATTTGCGTATGCTGATGATTTTGTCATAAGTATTTTGTCCCGAAGTGGTAATCATTTTTTGTGTGTTTCCAATGCGGACTATTTCTAGCCAACCGTTATTAATTTTGTGTGCCTTTAGTTGATGCCGGATGGTATTCACTAACCAATAGGCAAGTATGCCTAAGTGAAGATGGGCCATAGTGCTGTCATCTTTTTGATGATAGATGGGTCGCAGGTCAAGGTCTGTTTTTAGCGTTCGGAAGGTGCTTTCAATTTCACGGATGGTGTTGTATATGTTCCATATTATCACTTCATCTTTTATAGGCATATTGGTACGCAGGAAATATACTCCCAAGCCATCTGTCATTTGCTGATGCAGTTCCTGGTCTTTTTCCCAGGTGATATTGGTTACTTGTTCATTTGTTTTATCAGTAGTGATGTGGATGTTGTAATAGTGGTGTACGGAGGGATATTTTTGTTTGGCTCTGCCAATGCGTTCATGCACTTTGCTTACTTTTTTTACTCCACTTTTTTTGTGTACTGAGCTTTTTATTTTTTCTAATGCTTCTTCAAATCTCGTTTCAAATAAATCTTTCATACCCTCCTCTTTGAGTGCTTTGGCAGGGCTTGTTATTTCAAGATAATAATCTGTGTTCACATCGGTTTGTACAGCTTTAATAAGTATTTCGCTTTTTGATTTGGTTTCTAAAATGACACTCAGTCTATCGCGCACCGTGGTGTAGTCTTTGAGCCTGGTTCTGCTCACACATACATAGAAGTAGCCTTTTGCTTGCAGCAATGCTAAGTTTTCTTGTGTGGCAATACCCGCATCTAAAACGATAATGGGTTTATGATGGCTGGTTTGCAGGGTGAGTTCATCTATCATGGATGATAGTGTTTTACAATCAGCAATATTGCCCTCATGTATGGCTGTGTATTTGATAAATCCTTCGATGTTTACTACCATAGCCAGTACTACTAACTTGGCATCGCTTCGCTTTTCTTTGCTGCGACCTCGCTGGGCCAGTGTGCTTGTTTGTTTGCGTCCTTCAAAATAGGTATTGGTCAAATCATATAGAATGATTTTATCTTGTAAGTCGAACATGTGATTGGTGCGGTTGGATAAATGTTTTTCTAACGGTGCCTTTATACCATACAAGTTGAGTGCGCCCTGATACAATTTATCTTTTGTCATCTGCTCTATGTTGTATCCGGTAAGTTCGCACACGGCAGAGTTTTCTTTTATCCATTGACTTGTTTTGAGTTCTGATGCCGGGTATGCTGCGCGGCTGATTACTTGCGTTGCTGCCAATTTTATCTGTGTTTCATTCCAGCCTTGCTCATGCAAAAATTCAGAAAGTTGTAATTGATTCCAGGTATGGTAACACATCCATTCTGTACCCACTTCTCGCACATTGGTATGTTTGATGGTATCTACATCTATGTGCCGCTGTGCTTTGTCTGCCCAGTTTATATCAATTCGCTTTTCATTTACCAATCGCTGCCATAGTTGCTCCGTCATCGTTTTTACAACAGGGTCGGCTTCTTCAAATAATGTTTCTTGTTTTTTGTAACGCGCATTCAAATAGGATTGTATTTTATTTAGTTGGTCAACACTCACCTGTTCTAAAA
>JBDTRM010000154.1:0-39218 GCA_039931675.1 Bacteroidia bacterium
CATTAGGACTTTTAACCAACTGGTTGTTAATTTGTGCAATTTGTCATACACACGAAAATTTTGACATGGATTAACATTAATAATTTCAATCTCTTCTTTTGAATCTACTGCATTCTTAATAACTCTATTGATATGATTATCATTATAAGAATAGCCAATAATAATTAATTGTTCAGAGTTTAAAATTTCCTTTTTATAATGATTAAAAAGTTTATCAAAACAGTCAGGTGTGTTAAATGAAGTACTGCTAAATTTCCTTTTTCCAGTTAAAAACTCTGGAACAAGATTATCTTTTGTTAAATCTAAACTAAATTCTTGCTTATTAATTGATGGTTTCGAATGAAGAATTTCTCTATGTTCCCTAGATTTGATAATATTATCTTCAATCTTATAAGCCTCATTTTCTTTTTGAGTATCAGAAAGAGGTTTTCTGTAATAATCAAAACTGCCATGTAATTTAAAGACTCTCAAATCTTTTTCAAAATGATTTTGGAAAAATGAAACAGGTTTTCCATTGAACATAAATTTATTGTCTTTTGAAGAAAACCCGTCTGAATAATCATAATCCCAATTCTCAAATAAATTTTCAAGAAGAAAGTCATGGTTTAAAGTAAAAAAGTTGGCTTTATTTATTTTCTTAATGATTTTATTCAAGTATTCGTATTGAGAATGATCCTCTTCTTCTTGACTTCGGAATAAAAAATCAGCAATTAGATAATTATAACATGAGTTTACTTTTGAATATTTATCAAGTGGGTTTTCTGCATTTACTCTTTCAAATCCTTCATTAAATTGACCAATGAAGTCAAATGCTTTTTGTAGATTTTCATTTAAATTATTTTCTAATTCTCCACTCTTGATATCAAGAAACCAATCATAAAACTCTTCGTAATCGAATTGGCTTCCTGTATCTTTCTGATAGAGATTGATAAATGCATCAATAAGATAAGGCTCATAATATTCAGAGGTAGTATGTTTTGGAGGAGCATTCTTATCAGTTTCAATCCAACCCCATGTACTAAGGTTGGTCCGATAGCAGTTTCCTCCTATTCCATTAAATAGTTTTTCATTAATATCTTTTCCAAGTTTATAGCCAGCAGGTTCTGAGAAACCTGCACCAAGCAAAAAAGAAATGTTTATCATAATTGTATAACGAATTTAAAGCAGTTAGGAATTAAGATTTTGGGAATTAAGCCGTGAGATTTTCGATCATCTTTTCTAAAACTGTTTTACACGTTTTTAAATCGGTTGATGAAATAGTTTTGGTTGATGATTTCAAATTGTTTTGAGCAATGTTGATTAACTCCTCTTGTAATGCTTTTCCTTTATTGGTTAAATAAATTCTGTTGATGCGCCTGTCGTTTTGGTCGGGCACACGCAATACTAAGTTACGCTTCTCCATATTATCAATAAGTCTGCAAACACTGGGATTATCTTTCTTGGAGCAACCTGATATTTCTTGTTGTGTTTGTCCTTCTTTTTGCCATAAGTGCAACATCAATGTCCATTGTTCCACTGTAATATCATGGCCTGCTTCTTTAAACTTATGCAGCAGGCTGCGATAAAAAGCAGTGCGCGCACTTTCTACAATGCTATCTAATGGTGCTTCTACTTTTGTTGACATTTATTTTGATGTGGTTTTTTGTTTAGAGTTGTTTATACAAGTTTTTAAACAGTATAATTTTTAAAATCCTCCAACGGCTCATCGAAACCCTTTTTCATCTTGAGCATACCTTTTGCACTTCCAAACTTAGCCTTCTTTTTTGGTGTTTTATTTTTTTCAGTTTTGGTTAAAAGAAAATCAATAAAATCATTCAATTCTGATTTCATATTTTCAGGAAGCATTTCAATTTTATTTAATAAAAATGTATTGTCCATTTTAATATGTTTTTAAAATTAAACTGTTGCTTCTTCCTCAAGAGGTAATCCTGCTGTTTTAATTTTACTAAATCCTCCATAAACATTTACTACATTATTAAACCCTTTTGAGCGCATCATGCTTGCTGCTGTCATGCTGCGATAGCCACCGGCACAGTGAATTACATACTTCTCGTCTTTGTTAAGCTTATCCATGTCAGCCCATAAATCACTAAGCGGAAATAATGTTGCATTCTTTAAATGCCCGCTTTCCCATTCTCCTTGTTTGCGCACATCAATTACGCAGTAAGATTTCTTTTCGCAATAAGCAGGAATTTCTTCTGCCTCAATTGATTTAATTGTTTCAAGCGGTTCGCTTGCAGCTTTCCAGCTTTCAATTCCTCCTGATAAAACACCAATTATATTTTCAAAACCCACTCTTGCAAGACGCATTACTGCTTCATGATCTTTTCCTTTTTCTGTTATCAAAACTAACGGTTGCTCTATATGTATAAGTGTCCCAACCCAAATTGCATACTGTCCATTCAATCCAATATTAATTGAACCTTTTATAAACCCTTTTTCAAAATCGTTTGCTTCGCGAGTATCAAGGACTATTGCATCATTTGCAATTGCAGTTTTTACATCTGCAACCGAAAGCGATTTCAAATTTCTTTTTACTACTTCATCCACGTTATCATAACCTTGCTTATTAATTTTTGCATCTTCAAAAAAGTAAGCAGGCGGAGTTGATAAGCCTGTTGTGAGCATATCTATAAATTTATCCTTGTCCATTTCGCGCATGTAGTAATTCATTTGCTTTTGCTGACCGATGGTGCTCCATGTTTCCTTACCAATATTTTTCCCACATGATGAACCCGGACCATGTGCAGGATAAACAATAACATCATCAGCCAACGGCTTCAATTTATTATTGAGCGATTCATACATCATGCTTGCCAATTCTTCTTTGCTCATCACGCCATCCAACAAATCAGGACGACCTACATCACCTACAAATAAAGTATCTCCGGTAAACACACAAAAATCTTTTCCGTTTTCATCAAATAATAAATAGCATGTAGATTCTAATGTATGACCCGGTGTATGTAACACACGGATTTTTATTTTTCCTAACTGAAACTCCTCACCATCTTTTGCACTGTAAGTATTATAAACAGTATCAGCCTTAGGTCCGTAAACTATTGTGGCTCCTGTTTTTTTTGCCAAATCAATATGACCTGAAACAAAGTCAGCATGAAAATGCGTTTCGAAAACATACTTAAGTTTTGCTTTACGCTCTTCTAATTTTTGAAGATAAGGCTCCGTTTCACGAATCGGATCAATAATGATGGCTTCGCCTTCTGACTCAATGTAATATGCTGCTTCAGCAAGGCAGTTGGTGTATAATTGTTCTACTATCATCTGAAATAAAATAAATTTTTAAAATTTCTTTTGCAGGTGCAAATATAATGAAGGGAATTAATAGTTGCATAAACAAGTAATTTAAGCTTGATAAAGAAAAGATGTAAATAACAATATCGGCAGAGTTGCATCACATATTTTATTTTCTACATTTGTACCACACTAAAAATCTTATATAAAATGAAAAAAATATTTACGTTATTAAGTTTATTGCTGGTAGGAATTATATCAGCAAATGCGCAGTATTACTACATTCCGCATATCAATGCTGGAAGCAATCCTGGTGGGTTGAATACCGATATCGAACAACCGACTGCTACCGGGTGGGCTACAATTGCCACTACGTCAGCCTCACCAACCTGGTCATCTGTTGCCACTTTGCCTTTCCCTTTTACCTTTAATGGCTCAAGTTTTACACAGTTGAAAGCATCCACATCAGGAGTAGTTACTTTTTCAACTGCTGCAGTTACTGTACCACCTGCAACAAGCAGTGCATTACCAAGTGCTTCCATTCCCGACAATTCAGTTTGTGTTTGGGGGCTTGCTGCTTCCGGTGCTAACGATAAAATCTGGACTAAAACATTTGGCACAGCTCCAAACCGCCAGTTCTGGGTTCAGTACAATTCCTATTCATGTCCGGGCTCTACAGGCTGGACTTATTGGGGGGTAGTATTTGAGGAAACTACAAATGAAATATATGTGGTTGATCAGCGAAATTACAATGCACCTTTAGCATTATCTATTGGTTTGCAATTAGACGGTTCAACTGCTGTTATGGTTGCAGGTTCTCCTACGCTTGGATCAAATACCACATTAGGAGGAAATTTAGATGATGCTACTGATAATTCATATTATGAATTTCTCTTAGGAACTCTTCCTCCGGAGGAAGCAGAACTATCTTCACTTTCAATTCCACGATATGTTTTATCTCCGTCCAACGTAAATATTACAGGAATCATTACGAATTGGGGAGGCACTAATATAACTTCAATAGATATTAAATATGAAGTTGGAGGTAACGTATATTCTGATACGAAAACCGGCTTAAATATTCCTTTTGGCGGACAGATTGCATTTACTCATATTATCCCTTTCAATGTTGCAAATCCTACAAATTACTCTATTAAAGTTTGGTCTGATTTGACCAATGATGCCAACCATTCAAATGATACACTTACTACTGAAGTTAACGGGCTGGCATTCACCACCACCAAGAGAGTGGTGTTTGAGGAGGCGACAGGAACCTGGTGCGGATGGTGCCCGCGTGGTGCCGTTTATATGGACTCGCTTGCAGCATTGCATCCGAGTACCGCAATGTTAATTGCAGTACACAATGGCGATCCGATGGTAGTAGCTGCTTATGATGCAGGCATGAATACGCAAATAAGCGGTTATCCAAGCGGTTTGGTTGACCGGAAAGATAATAATGTTGATCCTTCAACTTTTATTGCAGAATACAATCAGCGCATAAATGATGTAGGACCATGTGATGTTGATGTTACCGCTACTTATAACCCTGCAAACCTTCTTGCTACAATTACTGTTGATGGGCATTTTGCAACAGATTTGACAGGTGACTACCGTTTTAATGCAGTTATTACTGAAGATGATGTTACCGGAACAACTACTGCTTGGGATCAGCATAATTATTACAGCTTTCAGTCACAAAATATTCCGTTGCAGGGTGCTGGTCATAACTGGCAGGCCGAACCACAAATTGTTCTGGCAGCTAATATGATTTACGATCATGTTGGGCGGGCTTTGTTAGGCGGATGGAATGGATTGGCAGGCAGCCTGCCGTCAAACATGACAGCCAACAATACCTATAGCCATACATTTACTTACCAGATACCTGTTGGTTATGATCTTTCACAGCTAAGGGCAATCGGATGGGTTCAGAACAATGCAACAGGAAGTATTATAAATTCTAATTTTTCACAAGTTGTTTCAGGCATTGATAATCTCGAAAACTCAACTTTTGGAATTCATGTTTTCCCCAATCCTTTGACATCGGGTTTCGGAAATGTGAAATTAAATGTTAAAAAATCAGCTTCTTTTGATTTTAAAATCCTTGATATATTAGGAAATGTCGTTCGCAGCAATCAGTCAAGTCTGAAACCTGGCGAATATGTATATCCTTTGAATCTTGAAAATTTGGCTAATGGAGTTTATACCGTTCGTGTAACTTCAGGAAGCGATGCGCTTACGCAAAAAATTATTCTCAACAAATAATGACTCTTTAGCTTTAGAAAATCCCCGGTAAAAATATTGCCGGGGATTTTTTATTTTATCTCCATTCTCTTTTATCCACCTATCACATTGAAATAACAAAATCAAAAAGACAATCTTTGTAATGACATCGGCTTCAATTATCTTATAGACTTTTTAATGATTTTATCCGTTCATTGGTTTATTTTGCATGAGAAAATTTTAGTGTGAGCAATAAGTTTTTAGTAACGATGTTGGTCTGCCTGCTTTGCGGATTGCAATTACGTGCTCAACAATTGAGCAACCTGCGGCAGCATTTTATTTCTGTGAAAACAGATACTGTTACACTTGATTCAATGAGTATTATTTCCGGTTCGTTTTTTATTGTTGAGGAAGGAAAATCAATTGATACAACTTCTTACCATATCAATTATGCTGAATCAAAACTAATCTGGAGAAAAAAAACTGCTGCTTACAAAGAACTTACTAAAGATAGTGTTACAGCAACTTATAAAGTTTTCCCGCTCTTCTTCACACAAAAATTTTCTCATAAAGACCAGCAACAAATTCAGCAGCGTTTTTATGATAATTCAAATCCATATATCTATTCGCCTGATAACAGCGATAATGATTTTTTTAAAATGGAATCGCTCAGTCATTCGGGAAGCATTTCGCGCGGAATTTCTTTTGGGAACAACCAGGATGTGGTGGTTAACTCAAGTTTGAATTTGCAATTAGCAGGTCGCTTAAATAAAAGCTGGGAAATTTCTGCTGCTATTACAGATAACAATATTCCTTTGCAACCCGATGGAAACACGCAACAGTTGCAGGATTTTGACAAGGTGTATATTCAATTGAGTAATCAGCAAACAAAAATTCTTGCAGGCGATTTTGAACTCACACGACCCAACTCTTATTTCATGAATTTTTATAAAAAAGGACAAGGCGGAATTGTTTCTACCGCTTTTAATTTGGATGAAAAAAGGAAAAGTGAAATGAAACTTACGGGTAGTGCAGCTATTTCAAAAGGAAAATATGCACGCAATGTAATTCAAGGCGTGGAGGCAAATCAAGGTCCGTATAGGTTGCGTGGTGCTGATAATGAAACTTTCATTGTAGTGCTTTCAGGCTCTGAAAAAGTTTATGTTGACGGGCAATTAATGCAACGCGGCCAGGAGTATGATTACACAATTGATTACAATACTGCTGAAGTTACATTTACAGCAAACCGTTTAATAACAAAGGATAAGCGCATCACAGCAGAGTTTCAATACAGTGACAAAAGTTATGTAAGAAGTTTAATTTATGCTAACGATGAATACACTGCTGATAAATTTAAAGTGCGTTTTAATTTTTATTCAGAACAGGACAGTAAGAATCAGCCTTTGCTCCAGGATCTGACTGAAGCCGATAAAAAAATTCTTGCCAATGTTGGCGACAGCACACAATATGCTTACCAGTTTAATATTGACAGCATTGCATTTAATACTAACGAGGTGTTGTATAAAAAAGCAGACACAATTGTGAATGGAACCAGTTATTCCAATATTTTTATTTATTCCACATCACCTGACAGTGGATATTATCGAATCGGTTTTAGTTCAGTGGGAATTAATAAAGGCAACTACAATCAAATTATTTCTCCGGTTAACGGAAAAGTTTACCAATGGGTTGCGCCCGAAGGTGGCTTGCCGCAGGGAAGTTACGAACCTGTTACCTTGTTGATTGCTCCTCAAAAAAAACAAATGCTAACGCTTGCAGGTGATTATGAATTTTCAAAAGCAACTAAAGCAACTATTGAAACCGCTTACAGCAACCAGGATGTAAATTTATTTTCAACAAAAGACAAAGCCGATAACACCGGGTATGCTGTGAATGGGAAACTGTTCAATACAAAATCACTTTCGAAAGCAAAGCCTGATTCAAGCTGGAAACTGCTTAGTTTGTTAGAGTTGGAACACGTAAATAAAAATTTCAAACCAATAGAATTGTATCGCCCAATAGAATTTAATCGCGACTGGAATCTGACTAACATTAACCCTATAGGTGATGAAAATTTAATTGCATTGAATGTGGGCTTAACAAAACAGCAATTGCATTTTATTAATTATCAACTCAAAAGTTATACTAAAGGCAGCGATTACCAGGGCTTTCGTAATTTCCTGAATGGTTTCAGCAACTATAAAAAATTCCGCCTTTTGTTTGAAGGCAGTTTTATGAATTCAAATGCAACAACTTCAAAGTCGGAATACTTAAAAGACAAAATAGATTTATCGCGCAACTTTAAATCCTTTATAGTGGGAGTAAAACATGAATTGGAACACAATGAATTGAAGGCTACGGACACAGATTCACTTTCACCTTCAAGTTTTTACTTTCAACAGTTTGATGCTTACATTATGAATGTAGAAACCGCCCAACGCATCAAATATAAATTAAGTGCAGGCAGGCGCTACGATTATGGAGTGCAACGTCTTTCATTTGACAAAGCAAGCGAGGCAGATAATGTTAGTGCTGATTTTTCTTTAGAAGGAAAAAAGTCGCGCTTGACTTTCGGAAGCATTTATCGCAGCTTGCGTGTAATGGATACAATAGCCATAAAAACACCTTCGGCAAATACATTGCTTAATAAAATTGATTACTCTTTACAATTATTGAATGGCGGCATCAACTTCAATATTTATTACGAAGCCGGCACAGGACAGGAAGTGAAGAAAGAATACAGTTATGTAGAGGTTGCGCAGGGCACCGGTGTTTACACCTGGACAGATTATAATAACGATAGTGTGAAACAATTAAATGAGTTTGATATTGCTGCCTTTGCCGACCAGGCAAATTATATCAGGGTGTTTGTTCCAACTAACGAATACATTAAAACAATTACGAATCAGCTCAACCATATTTTTAATTTTAATCCCGCAGCATTTTTAAAGCAAGACACAAAAACAAAAAAACTAATTTCAAAATTTGCAGAACAATTCGCTGTGCAGTTTGATAATAAAACCTTGCAAAGTGATTTGCTGAAAGCTATAAATCCGATTGTATTGGATATTAATGATACCAATCTTATTTCAACAAATTCTTCTTTGCGAAACACACTTTTCTTTAACCGCACCAGCAGTGAGTTTGGCGCAGATTACACTTATCAGAATCTGAAAAATAAATTGTTAGTCACCAATGGCTTTGAAGTTCGCTCAACAAATTCTAACCTGTTTAATGTACGCTGGAACATTACAAAAGTGATTGGTGTAACTTCAGCTTTCGAGCAAGGATTGAAGCGCAGCAATTCCGATTATTTTGGCAATCGGAATTACACCATTGATTATTATCGCATCGAACCTAATTTAAGCATTCAACCCAATAATGTTTTCAGAACAATTTTTTCATACAGCATCACCGATAAGAAAAATACTTTTGGTGAAACAGGTGAACATGCTTTGCAAAATAAAACAAGTGTTGAGATAAAATACAGCAGCATAAAGCGCGGCATCATTTCAGGAAAATTCAGTTACATCAACATCAGTTACAATGCCGATCTGAATAGCCCCCTGGCTTATGAAATGTTAGAAGGTTTGCAGAAGGGTGTAAACCTTACCTGGAATTTTAACCTGCAACGCAACCTTTCAAAAATTCTGCAAATCAGCGTTAACTACGATGGCAGAAAATCGAAAGATGTAAAAACTGTGCATACTGCAGGTGTGCAGGCACGGGCATTTTTTTAAATTAATAATTGTAATTTTGAAAAAAATAATGAGCTATGGAAGGAATGATAATTAAAACATCTTCGTTTAATTTGACAGACGAAGAATTTCTCGCCTTTTGTTTGGATAATAAAAACCTCAGAATCGAAAGAGATTCTCAATCAAACATAATTATTATGTCACCTGTAAAAGATGAATCAAGTGGTTTGAACAGTATTGTTCATGGTCAACTTTTTATTTGGAATATGAAAGTGAAAGGTGGGCTCACATTTGAATCAAGTGCCGGTTTCACATTGTCTAATAATGCCGTTCGCTCGCCTGATGTTTCGTGGATTGAAAAAACAAAATTCGAAACAGCTAAACGTGAACAAAAAAATAATAAAGGCTTCTTAAATATTGTACCTGACTTTGTTGTGGAAATAAAGTCTGAAAGCGATTCATTAAAAGAGTTGAAAGAAAAAATGCATGAGTATTTAGATTGTGGAGTAATGCTTGGTTATCTTATCATTCCTGAAAAGGAAAAAGTTTTAATTTATCAATCGAACAGAGAAGTAATTGAAAAAAAATTTTCAGAAAAAATAATTGCTGATAATGTAGTAACAGGTTTTGAATTGGATTTGAGTTCCTGGAAAGAGATGATATAATTCATCATTAAATTACTTTTTCCACGTCTTATAAACATCCTGTTGCTTAGGTCTGTCTTTTGGAATATCCCTCAATGGTTCGCACTCTTTTAATGTTTCATAAAGTTCAGCAGGCAGTTGCTGATATAATTGTGTGCCTTTTGTTTTCCAGGCTATCATTTCATCCGTTACATCTTTTATGATTTTTGCAGGATTGCCAACAACAATTTTTCGTTCGGGTATTTGCATTCCATCAGGCACAAAACATAATGCACCTATAATGCAGTTATCTCCAATCACAACATTATCCATTACTACAGCATTCATCCCCACTAAAACATTTTTACCTATAGTGCCTCCATGTATAATCGCTCCATGACCAATGTGAGCGCCTTCATATAGCCTGACAGTTACTCCCGGAAACATGTGAATGGTACAGTTCTCCTGTACATTGCATCCGTCATCAATAATAATTTCTCCCCAGTCGCCACGCACAGCAGCACCCGGACCGATGTAAACATTCTTACCGATAATCACATTGCCCGTAACAGCAGCAAGCGGATGAATGAAACTGCTTTCATGCACTACCGGTTTGTAACCATTAAATTTGTAAATCATTTTCTGCTCAAATTTCTATCATTTATTTTTTCAGCCGATTCTAATTTCAGTTGTACGATAATTTCGTACAACTGCTTAAATCCTTCCTTTTTCAGCTTAATTTTTAAATCGCTCCAATACCTTCTGGAATTATTACTATCAGTTAAAATCTCTATAACATCTATCACAGAAAAATACCATTTCTGCTCTTCTTCGTTCCAAACCGACCTAATTTGTTTGCTTTCAAATAATTTTATGTTGCTCATTTTATTTGGTTTTTTCTAACGGCTTTAACTTCCTTCGTTATTTCTTCCGTAGTCATTTTTGAAAGACCATATTTTTCAGCAAGCTCAATGCATTTATTAAGAGTTTGGCGAGAGAGTTCTTTACTCACTATTTGAATAAAATCAGAGAAAGTAAGCGTATCATTCTTCAATCCGAATTTGTTATATTCAATTTCTGAAATAGAGATATTTAATTTTTTCATTCTTCTTCTTCTTCTTCTTAATGTTTTGTGATTCAAATTTACAAAACTCTTTTTTACAACTCCTTTAATGATTTAATGCCGCCATTTCAAAAATTGAAAATGATCAACGAAAAAGATTCTTGATAGCAAAATCATTTCACACCTTTTCAATCACTACAGCATACCCTTGCCCCACACCAATACACATCGTAACCAAAGCATACTTTTTGTTCTGCCTGCCCGAATGCAAGGCGGGCTCATGCAATTCAATTACTGCCGAATTTAAAATGCGCGCACCTGTCATTCCAAGTGGATGACCAAGTGCAATTGCACCACCATTAGGATTGATGCGTGGATCATTATCTGCCAACCCCCATGAACGCGTACATGCGAGTGACTGCGCAGCAAATGCTTCGTTGAGTTCAATAATACCTATATCGTCAAAAGTTAATCCTGCCCTTTTCAATGCTTTGTTTGCTGCCTCCACAGGACCTATTCCCATGATGCGCGGTTCAACTCCGACTGCGCCAGATGAAACAATTCGTGCAAGCGGTTTCAGATTATATTTTTTGATTGCATCTTCTGAAGCCAATAACAAAGCGGCTGCGCCATCATTTAATCCTGATGCATTACCTGCAGTTACAGTTCCGTCTTTGCGGAATGACGGTTTTAATTTTGATAATCCTTCAGCAGTGGTATCGGGTTTCATAAACTCATCTTTATCAAAAATTCTTGGTTCCCCCTTTTTCTGCGGAATTTCAACTGCTGTAATTTCTTTTGCAAACCTTCCGCGTATCTGCGCGGCTGCTGCTTTCTGCTGACTCCATAATGAAAAATTATCCTGGTCAATGCGCGAAATTTTATCCCGATCGGCAAGGTTCTCTGCTGTTTCGCCCATAGCATCCACACCATATTGTTCTTTCATTTTCGGATTTACAAAACGCCAGCCGAAACTTGAATCAAACATTTGCGCATCGCGTCCGAATGGCGTTGATGTTTTTGAAATCACCCACGGACCGCGTGTCATATTTTCTACTCCGCCAGCAATCATCACATCAGCTTCGCCAACCATAATAGTATGCGCTGCTGCAATGCTTGCGCTCAATCCGCTGGCGCATAAACGATTCACTGTTTCACCCGGAATTGTATAAGGCAAACCTGCAAGCAACAAACTCATACGGGCAACATTGCGGTTGTCTTCACCAGATTGATTTGCGCAACCGATCAATACATCTTCAATGTTATTTACATCAAGCGATGGATTGCGCTTTATTAATTCTTTTAAAACGATAGCAAGCAAATCATCAGTGCGAACTGTTGAAAGTGTGCCACCAAAATTTCCGATCGGGGTGCGCACTCCGTTTATTATGTATGCATTTTTCATTATTCAATTTTATGCAAATAAGGCAAATTATTTCCTTTATGTTTGGGCATCCTACAATTTGAAATATGGATTGGATGTAAACTTACCTTCAAAAAAGGGGTCATTAAGATAATCCATCCTGCCAGCCCTGAGGAGTTTACTTCCATTCAGCAAAATGAGTTGTTCATCTTTTTTAAGATTAAGAACATCTTCAATGCTCACGTTCAGATATTCACTGAGTTGCCGTGCCGCATCGGCATTATTGATGCCGAACGTTTGGAGCACACCACAATTATTAATGATGGTGCGGGATTGCTTATCGTAGTTAGAAAAAAGTTGGTTCAGGTCTTGCCAGAAAGACCACGTCTGCAATCCGAAAGCGCGAAGCAAAGTAATAGCAGTGTTTAAAAAAGGAAAGTATCCAAGTTGTGCACATTCATCTAAAATAAAAAGGGTGCGGAGTTCGGGAATTCTTCTGCGCATGGTAATTACTTTAAGTAAAGTTCCAATCCAAAGCCTGATTAATCCGCCATAGCTTTCAAGTTTATCGGGCGGAATAATTATGTAAATAGTCAGCGGTTTGCCTTCAATAATTTCATCCAATTGAAAACTTGAACTTGACAAAGCATCTTTAACTCCCATGGCACCGAATGGTTTCAGGTAAGAGTTTACTGTTGCAAGCACGGAAGGTCGTGTATTCTGTTCGGGCATTTGAAGATAGGCCGCTATTTCTTCGAAAGCCATTTCTGAAATTTTTTCCTTCTTCGTATCTAAAACTACGGCCAGCTCGTAAACAGAATCCTGCGCCATCAATATGCTGCGCATTTTTGTAAGATTCATTTCATCATCCTTTACAGCAGTTGCCAAATATGAAATCAAACCTGCTATCAAACCAATAGCTGAGTTATCCCAAAAAGGGTCTTTCGAAAATTTATTGTCGCGTGCAAACAACTCTGCCAGGAACATTGCTTCTGTATCTACATCAACATCTTTCATTTTAAGTATATCAAAGGGGTTAAAGCGATCAGATTTGGAAGTAACTACATGAAAAGGATCAAGTGCTATAACTTTGTGACCAATTGATCTTCGGTAGTTTGCAGTTACTGCATAATTTTCCCCTTTTATATCTAAGACAATTGCAGGGCCTTCATAACTCAATAGCACAGGCATTATTACTGAACGGTTTTTACCCGAACCTGTTGGTGCTATGGTAATCAAGTGTGAATCGCCATCATACCTGATAAAATCTTCACCCTGCGCATCTTCAATCTTAGAGTTTATTTTTTCAGGTTCATGGCATACATCTATAATTTTATAACGCCTGTCTGAAACTGACATAAACCTTTTTAAATCTTTAATCTGCTTTGCTCTTTGATAAGGCATGCCTATTAAAAGGTCTTTAGTGCCGGTGGCTTTTGCGGTCTTGATAATTGTATTCATGTTGTTATGTGTTTGAGAAATTAATTTGCGAATACAAATGTTATAATCAAATTCCATTAAATTAGCAACTGTTTTCATGATTCCGTTTTAACGGTATGAAACGGAAACGGAAATTTTTACGGAAATAATCAATTTGAAAATGAAAAATTTAATTAATGTCAAAACCGATCCGCGCAATGCAAAGGCGTTGCTTGCTTACTACAATTATATAAGGCATCTGGTGTGGGAAGCAGGAAAAGATAATTTGGTTAAGGCATCAACTTCCGGTTCTAAAACACTTTATGTTTTTCGCAAAGCAGCTATTGCAAAATTTTTGGAAAAAAATTTGAGTGATAGTGATTCATCGCGTTCGTATGAAAAACTTTTAAATAACGATAACAACGTATTGCCTCAAACCATAAACAGAATTGCTGATGATTTTAACATAGGGGCTATACCCTTTGATGATTTCAGCTACAACAAAAAGTTGGTGTCAGAATATTCAAATTACAAACTTGATGATGCAGTTAAGTTGTTTTTTGCCCGGGCCGATGAAAAAAACAAAGAGGGTAAAGAAACCGAAGAAACATTTTATCTCGAAGGCGAATACACCATCTATTGTTTATGCTCCAATAAAATTAATGTTGAGAAGAATCACCTGATCATCAAATCCAATGAGGACGCCTGCTGCATGAGTCCACATGCGAAAGCTGAATATAATTATAAAGGGAAAGTAAAAACTTTCAGGGGCAAATACGTAAACATAAATTTAGATTACGATTCGCATTTACGCGCTCCTTTTTTTATTGATTATTATTTGGAGCTTGAACCTGAACAGGGAATTGAAGATGAAAAAATAACAAATGGCTTAAGGGTGATGCGAAGCAGCTATAAAAATTTGCCGTACGCATCGCGCTTTGCAATTTTTAAAGGCAGGCATGGTGATGAGAGGTATGAGGAGTTTGCATTGTTTCCGCTTTCGCAAAATAAAAAAGGCGAATTGTTTTATGATGAAACTGCGGATCAGCGAACCAAAGAATATCTGAAAAATCTCAACAATGAAAATGTAAACAAGGTTTTCGAAATGTTTACTGGCGATGAATACAACCTGCTTATTGCCTTTGATAAAGACAAGCCATTTGAGCGCGAGATACGTTACGATAGCCTCTATTATCACGCTGCCGAAAGGTTAGCCGAAAGATTAATGACAGAACAGCATGAGGGTGATGATAAAAGAGATTTGATTCACCGCATTAAGTATTGCTTAAACAAATCAGTAAAGAATGGATTAAAAGACAAAAAGAAAATTGCTGCTATAAAAGAGCAGTGCGAAAAGGGAGGACTGTATTCTCATCCGTCTATTAAGAAAGATTTGGTTTTTGTACGTGATGATTTCTTTTATGTAAAATCTTTGTTTCTCAATATCAAAAAAGATGAAAACAAAAAGCGTTGAGGGTATAATTCCCAATTTTGAGATGTGCTGTGACGAGTTCCTTTAAACAATGCTACCGGTTGAATAAAAATTTAAGGTTGAGTACTGCACTAACTTCTTCCGTTTGCAGTATATAAAAATGACTTTTAATATTTCTCTAATCTAAAACATTTGCAAATTGAATTTCATCACCAATGGTCTTGCTATGATGATACATTGCCACTATTAATTCTGCACTTTTTATTTTTTTACCTTTTTTAAAACTCATGAAACTGATTTCCTTGAGCAGAGGCTCCTTGAATTTATTAGAAAATGGAAATGAAATACCCGAAGAAATATGCGTATTGCGAATTGGCAATAACCTGGCATAAACTAACAATCCGTTGGCTGCTGTTTTTGAAAAATTCAAATCCAGCAATTCAAATTTATCTTCACTCTTGTTAAGTAAATCCTTCAGGTAAACACAATGCGCTTTTTCATTTATCTCAACAACCTCGTATAAAGAAGGGCGGTGGTTAACCATTGATTCAAGCATTTCTTCCCATTCGGAATCCATATCTTCAGCCTCGTCATAAAACAAATCAATTGTTTTTTGTCCTTTAATTTCACTCTCAAATATTAGGTATTCAGCTATGTAATCCGATTCATGTTCTGATTCTAACACTAAGGTATTCCCGACAGCAAAATGAAACAGCCTGGCAATATCAATTATTTTAGCCCCGTTTTCGATTCCATATTTAAAAATATGACTGGTTATTTCAGCATAGGTTTTTCTGACTTTGATATATTCTGATTGATTCATCACTATTTAATTTTTAGTTTTTTCTTTATTGTTTTCAAATTTAATATTTCGATTTTGATTACTACCACAGTTGCAAAATTATAAATGTTTAAGGCTCCCAAATTTTACTTGTGCGATAATGCGTTCCTTTAAACGGTGCAACTATTTTTTTAAGCTGATAAATTAAAACATTTCATGTTTTTTTAACTTTTCCTGTAACATTTGAAACTATAATTGCATCTTAAATAAAAACAATTTCTTATGAAAAAACTTACTTATCTATCAGTTTTAATTCTCGCATTTTGCATCAATGCCGCTCAGGCGCAAAATTTTAATATGCTGATACGCGACAGCCTCTCCTACAGCGGTCAATTAGCAAATATAGGTGGCATTGTAATAGGCGGAAATGAATATGCATTGGTTGGCTGGGAATTTGGACTTTCTATTGTTAATGTTACCAATCCTGATTCGGTTTATGAGGTAGTTAATGTACCGGGCACCCAATCTGAATGGCGCGAGGTTAAAATATGGGGTAATTATGCTTACGTAACAACTGAAGCAGGTGGGGGTTTGCAAATAGTTGATTGCAGTAACCTGGCAACATCGGGTACAGCTACTGCCACTTATTATACCGGTGATGGTGCAATAGCGGGTCAGATTGGAAATATTCACGCCTTGCATATAGCTGATGGCTATGTTTATTTATATGGAAGCAACCTATTTAATGGTGCAGCCGTTATCTGCGATTTAAATGCCAACCCGCTTAACCCGGTTTACCAGGGACATACACCCGGAAATTATGTACACGATGGTTACGTTCGTAATGATACTTTATGGGCAGGTGAAATTTACCAGGGCATATTTGCTATTTATGATGTGAGTGATAAAACCAATCCTGTATTAATTAATACGCAAACAACACCCGGTGCTTTTACGCATAACACATGGCTTAATGATGCGGGCAATGTGCTTTTTACTACTGATGAAATAGCTAATAGTTATCTTACTGCTTATGATGTCTCTGATCCTAATAACATCACTGAATTAGACCGCATACAAACTGCTCCTGGTTCAAATTCAATAGTACATAATACACATACACTTAACGATTATGAAATTGTTAGCTGGTACACAGAAGGTGTGGTGATTGTGGATGCTGCACGCCCGACAAATTTAGTTGAAGTGGCCAAGTATGATTGCTCAACTTCATCGGGGGGCGTTTTTGAAGGCGCCTGGGGAGTGTATCCGTATTTACCTTCGGGCAACTTAGTTGTTTCTGATATGTTTGGAGGGTTATATGTAATTACTCCAACCTATCAACGCGGCTGCTATCTTGAAGGTATTGTTACTGATAGTATTACCGGACTGGCAATAAATAATGCCTCGGTGCAAATTGTTACAACTCCCCAAACATCAAGTACTGATTTGAGCGGTAATTACAAAACAGGAATCGCTACGGCAGGATTATATGATATTACTGTTGGTGCTTTCGGTTACTACGCCAAAACAATCACAGGTGTTTCACTTAGTAATGGTGTGGTAACGCAGCTTAATGTTCAATTAGCTTCAGCTCCTACTTTCACTTTAACAGGCATGGTAACGGATGCCGCCAATGGCAACCCAATACCAAATGCAAAAGTGCATTTGCAAACAGGGCTTAACCAATTTAATATAACTGCTGACCCTTCGGGCAATTTTTCAATTAATAATTTTGTTCCTGCGTTGTATGATTACGCGGCACAGCAATGGGGTTATCGCACCGCATGCTCAACAAATGTTTCAATACAGCCGGGCAATACTTTGACAATTCCTTTAACGCAAGGCATATACGATGACTTTGTTTTTGACTGGGGCTGGACTGTAACCGGAACAGCAGCTACCGGCATGTTTGAAAAAGGAGAACCGCTTGGCACCTCAGTACAGGGGGTAGAAGTTAATCCTGATAATGATGACCAAAGTGATTGCGGTGATGAGTGTTATATAACTGGAAACACGGGAGTACAGTTTTTTGATGATGCTGTGCTTGATGGATACACGCAATTGGAATCACCGGTATTTGATGCTACCAATATTATTAATCCGCGGGTAAAATATGTAAGATGGTTTTTTAATTATGCAGACCCTTCGAGCGGTTTGATTGCTAATGATACACTTATAGTGAGTATTAATAACGGAACACAAACTGCCATATTGGAATCATATCATCCAGGTAATACGCTGGCAAGCTGGGTTAACAAAAGCTATTTAATAAGTACCTATATCCCGCTTACCAATACCATGAAATTGATTTTTTATACTGCCAATCAACCGGGTGGACAAGATATACTCGAGGTGGGAATTGATAAATTTGAAGTTGTCGCAGGCCCTTCCGGTATTGATGAATTAAATGTAAATGCTGTGAGAATATTTCCTAATCCTGCAAATGATTATATAACTATAAACTCTCAAAAAGCACTAAACACGATCCAGGTATGTGATGTTACCGGCAGAATTGTATTGCAAAAAAGTCAAATTGAAAATGAGGCAAAAGTGTCAATCGCGAACCTCGAAAGCGGAACCTATATAGTAACCGTTAATTTAAAAGACGGTAGCAGGTTACAGCAGAAATTAATTGTACAGCGGTAGAAGCTGATATTATTGATTTGTAAAAGCCATTCTGATTTGCGGAATGGCTTTTTTGATATTGTTCAGCCACAAGGTTGAATAATTTAACATCGCTCACACTTCCCATTCCTGGCCGGTGCGGTAGCAAATGCCTTTAAACAATGCAACTATTTTTTCTTCCTGGTTAATTATGGTTATCTCATAAATACCAATCTTATTACTAACATGTTTTTCAATTGCTGATGCCGTAATCACATCACCTTCCTTCAACGAAACAATATGTGATATGGATGTTTCAACTGAAACACTTTTTATACCGTGCGAGTTACAAGCAAATGCAAATGCGCTATCAGCAAGCGAATACGTAATACCGCCATGTGCAATTGCAAAACCGTTGAGCATTTCTTTGCGCACAGTCATACGAAGTTTGCATGAACCGGTTTTAATTTCCAAAATTTCAATGCCTAACCATTGGCTAAACCAATCGCTGTTATACATTTTATGAACTACTTTTTCAGCTAATGATTTTTCAGACATTTATTAAGGTTGAATTTTGAATGATTGATTGAATTTTAAAGACACCGTCATTGCGAGGAACGAAGCAATCTCCCGGAAGTTACAACCATTTACAGATTGCTTCGTTCCTCGCAATGACGAAAAATTGCCAATTGCCCCTTGCCTCTTCCCTACTTCTGTTTATGCCAGAATGATTTTTCATAAAAATGTTTTCCTTCTCTCACCATTCTCTTTAAGAGTACAGCAGGGCGATACCGTTCTTCGCCATATTCAGTATATAAATCAGTTAATGTTTGCAATACATTCTCTAATCCCAGGTCATCGGCCCATCTGAATAAACCTTTCGGATAATTCACTCCCTTTTCCATTGCAATTTCCATATCCTCTTTAGAAGCAAGGCGCTGATGAAATGCCTCAATTGCCTCATTGATCATCATAGAAATAACTCTCGTGAAAATCACCTTGCCGAGAATTTCATTTTTATTAGGAACAGGTTGTTTCGTATTTTCACTATAATCATAATATCCTTTTCCTGTTTTTCGTCCGTAATGTTTGGCTTCATACAATCGCCTTTGCGTTATGGAAGGTTTAAAGCGTGGTTCATAAAAAAATTGAGTCCATACGGTTTCTGTTACTTTATAATTTACATCGTTACCGATAAAATCCATTAATTCAAAAGGTCCCATTCTGAACTGCCCGAAATGTTTCAATGCCCAATCAATAGTTGCAAAGTCAGCAATTCCTTCTTCGTAAATTCTTATGCTTTCACCATAGAAACAACGCGCAAGACGGTTAACAATAAAGCCGGGTGTATCTTTAGCAACCACAGTAGTTTTCCCCCAAAAGTCAATCATCTCTTTGCAACTATCTATAATTTTTTCATGAGTTGTAATTGCAGGAATAATTTCAACCAAAGGCATTATGATTGCGGGATTAAAAAAATGTATTCCAATAACCCTTGAAGGAATTTTGCAAACTGAAGCTATGGAAGCAATTGATAAAGAAGAAGTATTGGTAGCAAGCACACATTGATCACTAACCATTTTTTCGAGGTCAAGAAAAATCTTTTGCTTTATTGATATATCCTCAATAACCGCTTCAATAATTAAATTACATCCATTAAAATCTGAGAGGTCGGTAGTTGTTTTCAGATTAGCAAGAATTGCGTGTACTTTCTCACGCGAAAATTTATTTTTCTCGGCAAGTTTATTTATCGAAGATTTCCAGTTAATCGCTGCATCTTCAATGGCAGCATTGTTCATATCAAAAACCAAAACATTGTGACCGGCAGTGGCTGCAACCTGTGCTATACCCGCGCCCATTGCACCCGCGCCTACTATTCCTATTAATGCGTTTTTATCAAGCATGGCAAAAATATTTTTGCGAAAGTAAAGAAAAGCAAGTCAAAGTTATGGGCAAAATATTTTTGATTGCAGTTTACCTGATTACACAAAGTTTAATTGTCTTTAAACTTTTTTCGGTTTCAATTTTCAGAAAATAAATTCCATTCTGTAAATCAGTTGTTGCAAATGAAATTTGGTTTTGGTTTTCAATATCTCCGTTAAAAACGGTTTGTATAAATCGTCCGTCATTTCCAAAAATCTTTATTGATGTTTTGGTTTTATTTTTTGTGTTGATATTAATCCTCGCATTATCCTTACATGGATTTGGATTGATATTAATATTGGAAATGTCTGTTGCCTTTTCATTAACTGACAACACACTTGGCGAAGTAATCCAATTGGTGATGCTTGTATCTAAAGGATTAACTGCACTTAATTTATAGTCATGCCAATGCCCTGCTTCATCAATCATAAATTTTTGAAAATTCCAAAGTACGGGTGCATTCATCACACCATTTCGGCTTTGCAGTTGTAACCATTTATATACTTCGGCAGTATCAATTGCCGTGATTGAAATTTTCGCCATCATCTGAAAAGTAATGTTGTAAGTACTGGTGCAGAAGGTATCTATTTGTCCATCATCGCCCGGTTCCTGTCCTCCGAAATCATTGCATGGAAAACCAAGTATTGTAAAGTCAGTACCACCATATTGCAAATACAATTGTTCAAGGTCGGCATATTGCGGAGTGAATCCGCAATAAGATGCGGTGTTAACTACAAGAACTTTTTTGCCTGCAAAAGTTGAGAAGTCAAGCGTGTCACCATTTATTTTTATTCCACTGAAGTCCTGAAAAGTTTCTAATGTTTGTGCTGAAGCAGTTAATGAGAAAAAAGTAAATAGCAGGAGGTAAAATTTAATTTTCATGTGATAAGTAATTTACTCAAAGATAATTTTTTTTTTGAATTGGTTTACTAATTGAGGTATGTAAAGAATAGTTAAAAACAAACTTTGTGTCTTAGTGCCTTCGTGGCAAAATTTTATTCTCCTTTAAAAACAGCTTTTCTTTTTTCTAAAAATGCATTCACACCTTCTTTATAATCATGACTGTTTGCAGCCTCCACTTGCAAGTCTCCTTCTAAAGCTAATTGTTTTTCAAGTGTGTTTGATAGCGATTCATTGAGCAATCTTTTTGTAAGTCCTATTCCCTTTGTTGGCATTTGAGAAAGTGTTATTGCAATCTGCATTGCTTCCTGTTGCAATGTGGCATCATCGCAAACTTTATATAACATTCCCATTTGCAAAGCATCGGTTGCCGTAACTTTATCGCCAAGCATCATCAATGCACTTGCACGTTGAAAGCCAATCATACGCGGAAGAAAAAAAGTTCCGCCACTATCAGGCACCAAACCTATTTTACTGAATGCTTGTATGAATGATGCCGATGCTCCTGCAATAATTACATCACATGCCAATGCAATATTTGCACCTGCACCTGCGGCAACTCCGTTAACTGCACATACCACAGGTTTTTCAACCTCGCGTATTTTTTGAATGATGGGATTGTAATGTAGCGTCACAATATTTTCTAAGCCGGGACCATTCGGATCAATTGCTTCTGCCAAATCCTGCCCGGCACAAAATGCTTTGCCTTCACCGGTAATATAAATGCAGCGTATAGATTTATCGTTAGCAGCATCGGTTAAAGCATCCTGCATCAGCAAAGCCATTTCGCGATTAAAGCTGTTATACTTATCCGTGCGATTGAGTTTAATTATTGCAATTGCTTCTTGCTTGGAGTAAAGGATTGAGGACATTGCTTTTAATTTTTATGTATGATAAACATTTTACTATCCATGGTTGTGCGTCCCGCCAACCACCAATCTTCACAGTGCGAATCTTATTTTAAAATTTGATTTCCCAAAATAAAAAGAAATATTTTTACTTTTGACTATTGATAGTAAATAGTAAACAAATGAAAATCAAAGATAGAATTGAAATCGCCCTCAAAGAAAAAGGTGATTTGAGTGTAAAGGAACTGGTTGATATTTTGCATGTATCAAAGCAAGCTATTCACATAGCAATCAACCAACTTTCAGAACAAGATGTGATTATAAAGTTTGGCAGAACACCAAAAACAATCTATCGGTTAAACAATGTAAACGCGGTTGCGGCAAGTAATTTTGCAAATATCAGCAGCGAACATCAGCAGTACCTTGATAAGAACTTTCTGCTTATTACCGAAATAGGTAAAATGATGCAAGGCATTGAGGGATTTAGTTATTGGTGCAAACAGCGCAATTTGCCATTAGAAAAAACATTGGAAGAGTTTATAAAAGCAAAATTGAAATATGATGGCTATTTTAATTCAGCAGGAATAATTGATGGCAATGAAAAAATAGCAAACACAAAAGGATATGCAGAAATTTATCTTGACCAAATATGGTATCTTGATTTTTATGCCATTGAACGCTTTGGCAAAACACGATTGGGTACATTACTGCACTATGCTAAGCAGGGGCAAAACAAATTTTTAATGAAAATTTTGCTTGCAGAAATCAAACAAAAAATAGATGTGCTTATAAAAAAAAACAAATTTGATGCAGTTGGGTTTGTGCCGCCAACAATCCGCAGAGAAGTGCAAATAATGAAGTATCTCGAAACGCATTTGAAAATCAATTTGCCCAAAATTACTATTCAAAAAATTTCGGGCATTATCCCCGTCCCTCAAAAATCACTGAACAAAATTGAAGAGCGCATCAGCAATGCCGAAAACACATTTGCAGTTAATGAAAAGGTGAAATACAAAAACCTGTTGTTAATTGATGATGCTGTTGGCAGCGGGTCAACACTGAATCAAATAGCCGGAAAAATAAAACATAAGGGAATTGCAAAAAAAATAACAGGGTTGGCAGTAGTAGGCAGCTTCAAAGGTTTTGACGTGATAACAGATATTTAGCATGAGGTCTTGCTTTTTAGAAACCGGGCTTTCCATCAATGACATTTAAACTCTTCAAAAGGTTGATTCGGTTCCATGCGTTGCGAATTTTATTTTTAAATTTGATTTCCCAAAACAAAAAGAAAATGAGCACAGCAGAAATAAGAAAAGTATTGCACGAAGCGATTGAAAATGCAGACGAGACACAACTTTATGATTTACAAGAGTTAGTTAATGAAATGTTTTCAGCTAAGGATGGTTGGGATACTTTATCTCCCGAAATTCAAAATACAATTGAAAAAGGGCTTAAAGATGTTGCGGAAGGCAGGGTTTATAAGCATAGAGATGTAATGAAAGCGCTTAGGAAAGACTTTTATAAATAACCCTTTGAACTTCTTGCTTTTGCTGATTCAAGGCAAGACCTGAGCAAACTGAATTTCTATACTACAGATTTGCAACGAAATTTAAACCATTCAAAAATCCGATTAGAATCAGAACATTGCGAATGTTATTCTAAAATTTGATTTCTCAAATAATTTTCCCTTTCATATTGTTTTCAATAGTTTTTACTTTTGATTTTTAAAATGAAACAACTTGCGGAGTCAAAAAAGTTAACCCGTTAATTTCTAAAAGTAATTATATGTCATACAATGAAAAATTAGCAGACCACTGTCGCGAACTTATTTCACTCACACATAAAAATGTGGAGGAGAAAAAAATGTTTGGCGGCTTATGTTTTATGGTGAATGATAAAATGTGTATTGGCGTGGAGAAAGAGCGCCTTATGGTTCGTCTCGACCCATCACTTTTTGATGAAGTAATTGAAAAGCAAGGGTGCAAGCCGATGGACTTCACCGGAAGAATAATGAAGGGTTATGTTTTTGTTGATGCCGATGTGCTCGACACAAAAAAGAAATTAGATTACTGGATTCAATTGGCGCTTGATTACAATAAAGTAGCCAAAGCAAGTAAGAAGCGTAGTATTAAAAAAATTTAAAATCGCACAGAGGCACGGAGTAGCACGGAGAAAAAATTATTTGTTTCATTAAATAAAAAACCTCTGTGGTTCTCCGTTTCTCCGTGCGAAACAATCAACAATTAATTCCCCATGCCCGCAATCATCTCCAAATCCGATTTCGATTTTTTAAAAGACCTTTCAAAAAATAACGATCGTGAATGGTTTCTGAAAAACAAAAACCGTTACGAACAGGCGCATGAAAATATAATTGCATTTGCAGATGTTTTGTTTGAAGAAATGCAGAGGCATGATAATATTGAAACAAAATCGGGCAAGGCAAGTTTGTTTCGCATTTACCGCGATGTGAGATTTTCAAATGATAAATCTCCCTACAAAAATTATTGGGCGGGGAGATTCAAACGCGCCACAAAAAAATTACGCGGTGGTTATTATTTTCAGATTGAGCCAGGTAAATCATTAGCGGCAGGTGGCTTTTTTGCACCCAATCCTGCAGATACCTTGCGCATACGAACTGATATGAATCTCAATTTTAAAGAATGGAAAAAAATATTGTCGAATAAAAAACTCAAAGAAACTTTTGGCGTGATGCAGGGAGAAAAAATTACCACTGCACCAAAAGGTTTTTCAAAAGATGATCCTGCCATTGAATTAATTCGCTACAAGCAATTTTATTTTGAGCATCACTTCACTGATAAGGAAGTATTGGATAAAAATTTTGTGAAGCAACTTAATGAAACCTTCAAAACCTTGCGACCTTATTTTGATTATATGAGCGAAGTGCTTACAACAGATTTGAACGGAATATCATTGATGTGAAAAATAATCACTAAAAAGATTTTTTCAATGGCATTTAAACTCTTCAAAAGGCTGATTACAATTGTTGCAATAATGTAATGCTTTGCAGGCAGTGCTGCCAAAAGCACTGGTAAGTTTGGTATTAGTTGAATTACAAAAGGGACAGGTTGTTGGAGTTTTCTTTTTATTTAAAATTGATGCAAGATGATCAAACGTAGATTTTTCAGGAGGCGCAATTCCGTAATCTTTTAGTTTTTGTTTTGCCTCATTGCTCATCCAATCTGTCGTCCATGCAGGAGAAAAAACAGTTTTGATTTTAAAGTTATCAATTTGATTTGCGTGAAGCACTTCTATAATTTCATCTTCAATAGCGCGCATCGCAGGGCAACCTGAATAAGTTGGCGTGATAGTGATAATGTAATTTTCGTTTTCAAAAGTTATATCACGAAGCACGCCTAACTCCGCAATACTCAATACCGGAACTTCGGGATCTTTTACTTCGTATAGTAAATCCCAAATTTCACTTTTATCTAATTGTACTGCTTTCATTCTTTTTAAAGATCACCATTTCGTTCCAGGATAAGCCCGGGGTAAAAACTGCATATCTGCCAACAGATGTCCTAAATATTCTGTATGATTTCCTTTGCGGCTTCCTTTGCGCATAAAGCCTGTTAAGGGTTGCGGCATTTTTAATTTAGCATCAGTAATTACTTTGTTAATGGTTTCATTCCATTTGTTTTTTACTTTGGTTAGGTCTGCTGCAATTCCTTCTTTAAGTAAAAAATCATCAACAGCATCGGCATCAAAAAGATCATCTGTAAAAAACCATAAGTCTTCTAACGCAACCTGTAAACGCTGATTGCTTTCTTCGGTACCGTCACCAAGTCGCAGCATCCAATCTGCAGAATGACGCAAATGATAAAGCACTTCTTTCAAAGATTTTTCGGCAAACGCCCGAATGTTTTCGTCTTTGCTGTTTTTCAATTCTTCATATAAATAAACTAAGTATGCACTCATCAAAAATTGCCGCGCTGTAGTTACGGCATAATCACCGTTAGGTTGTTCGGCCATCATTAAATTACGATACTGCCTTGCATCACGATGAAATGCCATATAGTCTTCATCATGTCCTTTATCTTCCAATTGTGCAGCATAGCTGAACATCTGACGGCTTTGCCCGATTAAATCAAGAGAAATATTCGTCATTGCAATATCTTCTTCGAGCAACGGACCGTGACCACACCACTCAGATAAACGATGGCCAAGTATTAAACTCGTATCTCCCAAACGGAGTGCATATTCAATTAATGCTTCTTGCTTTGTCATTTTTAATTTTATCAATCAGGTTTGTTTTCAAAAATCAATCACCAACAAACTTATAGTTGTCGGGCATTTTATAAAAGTTTGGGTTACGATAAATTTTATCATTTGCCGGATCGAAAAATGCACCAACATCATCAGGTGTTGATGCTGTAATTGCATAAGCAGGAACTACCCAAATATTTATTGCTTCATTTCTGCGCGAGTAAACATCGCGTGCATTGAGCAATGCCATTTCTTTATCTGTTGCCTTTACACTCCCGGCATGTTCATGCGGTGCGCCTTGTTTTTTCTGGGTGAATACTTCCCACGTAATTAATTTTGGTGCTTCTTCTGACATTGTTCTTTAATTATTTTTTGCTTTTGAATTGCAAATGCGTCTCAAAAGTATCATGTTTCACAATAATGATTAATGATGATTATCATAAAAAGAAAGAGGGAAACTAGTCCCTCCTTATAAATTAATTTAAAAATTTTAGACTAATTATAATGCTTTTCCGCATAAGCTTCGGCAGCTTTACGAACCCATAATCCATCCTCTTCTGCTTTTTTGCGCGCCTGCATACGCTGACGGTTACAGGGGCCGTTACCACTTATTACTGCTTTAAATTCGTCCCAGTTAATTTCACCCCAATCATAGTGGCGTGTTTCTTCATTGTATTTCAATTTGTCATCGGGAAATTTAATTCCGATTGCTTCGCCCTGCGGAACAGTGCGATCAATAAAACGTTGACGCAATTCATCGTTTGAATATAATTTTACTTTCCATCGCATCAAGTCTTCACTGTTTGGTGAGTTGGCATCACTCGGACCAAACATCATTAACGATGGCCACCAGAAACGATTGATAGCATCTTGTACCATATCGCGTTGCTCAGGCGTGCCTTGCATCATGATTGCAAGTATCTGATAGCCTTGCTTGTGATGAAAATTTTCTTCTTTACAGATGCGCAACATAGCGCGTGAATAGGGTCCGTAAGAACATTTTGCCAATGCAGTTTGATTTACAATTGCTGCACCATCAACTAACCAGCCTATCGCGCCAATATCAGCCCAGCTTAAAGTTGGGTAATTAAATATAGAAGAATACTTGGCTTTGCCATCTAAAAATTGTTGTGTCAACTCAAGGCGGTCAACACCAAGCGTTTCGGTTGCACTGTAAATGTACAATCCATGACCGGCTTCATCCTGAACTTTGGCAAGCAAAGATGCTTTGCGCGCAAGACTTGGGGCACGGGTTATCCAATTGCCTTCGGGCAACATTCCTACTATTTCACTGTGGGCATGTTGGCTCATCATACGTATTAATTGCTTGCGATAACGCTCAGGCATCCAATCTTTCGGCTCTATTACTTCTCCTTTTGCAATGCGTGCGTTAAAGACTTTTTCTTTTTCCAAATCGGCAGGTGCTATAGTAGCTTCCATAATTTTTTTTGTTTAATATGATGCAAAGATATAACGCTTGCGCGGAATGAAAAGTTTTTGCCGAATAAGTCATGTCTAATTACATTGGCCAAAAAATATTGTGCGATAGACTTTTTTTATCCATATTAGTGGTTTCTAATTTCTACCCTTCATTTTATTACCTATCATTCAATCATCTTAAATTAACACCGTTGTAAATTAAATACGTTTACCGTTTTTAACTATTAACTTTTATTATTAACCGTTCATTATTTAACCCCCTATTACTAATTATTTAAAACCCATTTGCTATGAAAAAAATTTACATGCTATTTACTATGGTATTGTTTTGCGCTGCTCATGTGAATGCGCAAATTTCAATCACCCAGGCAGAAATGCCCCATTCAGGAGATACAGCCCGTTTAACCAAAGCGGTAAATAATCCTTTCCTTAACTACAGCGCCACAGGTGCTAATCACAATTGGGATTTCACAAGTCTGAAAGCGGATGTTCAGGAACTGCGTGATTTCAAAAGTGTATCTTCTACAGGTCTTTTATATGCGATAATATATGCTGACATTTTTTTTAATCCTAATCGCGCCAATGTTGCAACATCAGGCACATTCGCTATACCTGCCAACGGTTTCCTTACGATTGACAATCCTTATAACTTTTATTACAGAAATTCTTCTGTTTACAAACAAGTAGGAATTGGCTCTGATATTACGGCTTTCAACATTCCGCTAGGAGGCATACCCACAACATTTGACCAACAGGATATAATTTACAATCTTCCGTTGAATTTTGCAGACCAGGATACTTCTAACTCTGCTTATCATATTACGATTCCCTTGGTTCCTTTCGGATATGCATTTCGCCAAACCCGTATTAATAATGTGGATGGATGGGGTTCACTCCAAACTCCGCATGGAACATACGATGTGATTCGTGTAAAAACTACTTTGCTTGCGCATGACTCTTTAGGATTTGATACGTTAGGAATTCCTCCTATTGAAATTGACCGTGCTGAAGTAAATGAATACAAATGGCTGGCTGCGAATGAAAGAGTTCCTATTCTTCAAATAAATACACAGAAAATTTTGGGCATTGAGCTTATCACCGATATTTTCTTCCGCGATGATTTTCTTAATGTATATCCTAATCCGGGTTTGAGTGCTGCATATTGCGCAGGTTCAGCTATAGGCATTCCATATACTGCTGAAGGAACTTTTAATTCAGGATTGTTTTTCAATAATCAATTCAGGGCACAGCTTTCAGATGCCAACGGAAGTTTTGCAAATCCTGTTCAGATTGGGCAGGTAACTTCAAAAGTATCAGGAACAATAAACGCAACTATTCCTGCCAATACTCCTGAAGGTAGCGGTTACCGAATTCGAATAGTTTCTACAAGTCCTGCTATGGAAGGACCCGACAACGGAGCAGATATTTATATAGCAACGCAACCTGTAAGTGTGATAACCTCCAATGGCGGTTCTACACTTTGCGACAGCACCAGTGTTAGTTTATCCGCAACTGTAGGCACAGGTTATTCTTATCAATGGCAACTGAACGGAACTGATATTACAGGCGCCACTTCGATCGGTTACGTTGCTACACAAACAGGTGATTATACAGTTGTAACTACAAATATGTGTGGAACAGCGACCTCTAATATTATAAATATAACTGCGGGAATATCTCCGGTTGCACAGATTACTGCAACTTCAAATATTTTTTGTGCAGGAGATTCTTTATTGCTTTCAGGTAATTATCAAAATGGTGTTTCTTATCAATGGTTGTTAAATGGAAATCCATTATCAGGAGCCACAGATACACTTTTGTATGCATTGCAGGGAGGAAGCTACTCTTTGGTTGCCACAAACGGAGGATGCACTGCTACCAGCGCTGCCCTTCCGGTTACTATGGAGAATCTTGCAACAGCAAGCATTACCTCGTCAGGCAATAATGCTATCTGCACAGGAGATACTTTAATCCTTTCTGAAATATCTGCTACAGGAGTTACTTACCAATGGCAATTAAACGGTACAGATATTACAGGTGAAACGGCTGCAACATTAACTGCTTTTCAAACTGGAGATTATGATGTGGTTACATCAAACATTTGCAACACCGCTACTTCTAACATTATTCATATTGATGTATTAATGTCTGCCATGGCAGTAATTTCTTCACAGGGCAATAGTTTCTGTGCAGGTGATTCATTGTTATTAAATGCAACTTATGAAAGCGGAAATTCTTATCAATGGCTGTTAGATGGAAATATTGTTGCAGGCGCTACTGATACTATAATGTATGCTTCACAGGCTGGTAATTATACACTTGTGGCAAGCAACGGGATATGTGCAGATGTTACCAGCGCTCCGCTTACAGTTAACTTAATCAATCCACCAACGGCAGCTATTTCATCTTCAGGTAATAATGGTATTTGTGTAGGCGACACATTAACGCTTACTGAAACTTCTGCAACGGGTGTTACGTATCAGTGGCAATTAAACGGCTCTGATATTACCGGTGAAACTGCTTCATCAACAATTGCTTTTACAACAGGAGACTATGATGTGGTTACTACTAACATGTGCGGTACCGCAACTTCCAACACAATTCATATAGATGTATTAACTCCTCCAATTGCAACAATTTTTTCGTCCGGAAATAGTTTTTGTACAGGCGATTCATTGCTATTAAATGCAACTTATGAAAATGGAAATTCTTATCAGTGGCTTTTAGATGGAAATATTATTGCAGGTGCAACTGATACTATAATGTATGCTTCACAAGCCGGTAATTTTGTGGTTGTTGCCAGCAACGGGATATGTGCTGATGTAACGAGCTCTCCTCTAACTGTCAACATAATCAATCCACCAACTTCTGTTATTTCAGCAACGGGCAACACAGCCATTTGTTCTGGCGATTCTGTTGTGCTTGATGAAACTTCTGCAACGGGCGTTTCTTACCAATGGCAATTAAATACAACTGATATCACCGGAGAAATCACAGCCTCATACACGGCAATGCAAGCGGGTGATTACACTGTTATTACAACTAATATGTGCGGCATTGCCACATCCAACATTATACATATTGATGTTTCAATTCCACCCGTTGCTGTTATAACTTCGGGTAGTACCAGTTTTTGTGCAGGTGATTCATTGATGTTAAATGCATTTTATGGAAACGGAAATTCTTATCAATGGCTGTTAGATGGAAATATAGTTGCAGGCGCTACTGACACAATGATGTATGCAACCCTGGCCGGTACCTATACGGTTATAGTTACAGCAGATAGTGTTTGTCCTGCCGTTACATCTAATGCAATTGTTTTAAACATACCTACTGCACCATCTCCAAATATATCAGCATCAGGAAATACAACTCTTTGTGCGGGTGATTCAGTAGTTTTAAATGAAACAACAGGAAGCGGAGCAACATATCAATGGCAAATGAACTCTGTGGATATTACAGGAGCAACTTCAGTTTCATACACAGTTACCCAATCCGGAAATTATAATGTTGTTGCAAGCAACACTTGCGGAAATTCAATTTCAAATCTCATCGCTGTAACTGTAAACCCTCTTCCGGTTGCGCCTGTTATTATGCAGAATATTGATTCTCTTATTGCAACATCTGCGGTTGCTTATCAATGGTATTTTAATGGAGTACTGATTTCAGGAGCGAACAGCCAGTTTTATATTCCTACACAAAATGGCGACTATACCGTTGTGATTACTGATGCCAATGGCTGCACAAATACTTCAGCAATATTTATATTCAATACGGTTGGAATTAATGAAGCAGCAGCAACCTACATGGTAACTGTTACTCCGAATCCTGTAAATGATTTTTTCAATTTGGATTTTAGTTCAGAAAAAGGAATGACTATTTCGGTTTCATTGTTTTCATCAACAGGTGCAGAAGATGTTTTATCGAATACGCAGAGAATTCATGCAGGTACAAATCATTTGACATTTGATTTAAAACCGTTCTCACTTGCTCAAGGGATCTATTTTGTAAAAGTTGAAAGCGACACCCATGTGGTTTACAAAAAGCTGATTAAAAATTAAGGCTTCTTTTAATAAGTTCAAATAAAGAAGGCGCAAATATTTGCGCCTTCTTTATTTGTAATAATTCTATTTGATTGTTCTTCATTCCAATATTGATTCTTCCTTCTCCACCCAATCACCATGTTGTTTAATGAGTTCAATTAATTCGTCAACGGCTTTGTCTTCATCAATGCCGCGCTTTACTATTTCTTTGCCTTTATACAAAGTGATTTTTCCTGCACCTACGCCAACATAACCGTAGTCAGCATCAGCCATTTCACCCGGACCGTTTACGATGCAACCCATAATGCCAATCTTAACTCCTTTTAAATGTTGTGTACGAGCGCGGATACCAGCAGTGGTATCCTGCAAATCGAAAAGCGTGCGACCACAACTCGGACAACTGATAAATTCAGTTTTCGAAATTCGTGTTCGTGCAGCTTGTAATATTCCAAAGCCGAGTGAATTAATTGTTTTGGGATTTGCATTAGTTTCATTTGCATCAATCCATATTCCATCTCCAAAACCATCAATTAGCAATGCTCCAATGTCTGTTGCAGAATGAATTTGCAAAGTTGAATCATTTGATGAATTGTATTTTCTTTTTATAATGACAGGCACATCTTGTAATGAGTTTGATTGTATCAATTCAAAAAACATTTTGCGCTGCTCAGCCATGCCGTGAGTGTTTTCTGTTTCAAAAACTAACACGCAATTGGCAATTGGCAATTGGTAATTGGCAATTAATTGATTTAGTGAATTTATATTTACTGTTACAAAATTTAAAGTGCTTGATTTTTCTTTTGCTGATAAAAATTCATCAACATTAAAAAACGGATGTGATTGTTTTTTGTTTTCCAGATTTTTCCAGGTGCTGTAATTGTAAATCAAACCAAGGGTTTCGGGAATTTTGAAATCAATTTTTTTATTCCCAACAAAAATATAATCACAAGCCTGGTCGGTTAAATTCCATTTGTTAAGCGGAACAGAATAGTTGTATCCGACAGAGAAAAGTGTTTTTGGTGTAATGCTTCGACTCCGCTCAGCATGACCCTCCACTGAAAAATCTGCAATTACTCGAGGAACATTTTTTCCTCCTATATTTAAAACCTCATGAGATATTCTCCTGTTATGTTCGAATGGAGAATAAATCTTTTCAATTCTAGTATTATCAATTTCAGGAATGTGAGCATGACCAGAACGATTATTGTATCGTGCAACTAATGCCTTCGCAACAGGTATTTCAAATTCAGGGTCTTCCGTTAATGAAACACGGATAGTATCGCCAATGCCATCTTCTAACAACGTTCCTATACCCACGGCTGATTTAATTCTGCCGTCTTCGCCTTCGCCTGCTTCTGTTACTCCAAGGTGCAATGGATAATTCATTCCTGCTTCTTTCATTTTCACGATGAGCAAACGATAAGCCTGCACCATCACTTGCGTATTGCTCGACTTCATGGAGAGAACGATGTTGAAAAAATTTTCAGCTTCACATATTCGTAAAAACTCTAAAGCTGATTCAACCATTCCGTTGGCCGTATCTCCATAGCGGCTTAAAATTCTATCACTAAGCGAACCATGGTTAGTTCCTATGCGCATTGCAGTTCCATACTCTTTGCAAATTTTTACTAAAGGAATAAAACGGTTGCTGATGCGCTCTAACTCTTCATTATAAGTTGCATCGGTATATTCATGCGTTTCAAATTTTTTCTTGTCGGCATAATTACCCGGATTAACGCGAACTTTTTCAACTATTCGTGCTGCATATTCGGCAGCATTTGGTGTAAAATGAATGTCGGCAACAAGAGGAGTTTTATATCCGCGCAAGCGTAATTCCTTTTTTATGTCTTCTAAATTTTTTGCTTCGTTAATGCTTGGTGCCGTTATCCTCACGTACTCACAACCCGCTTCTATCATGCGAATACTTTGCTCCACAGTTGCAATTGTATTCATCGTATCGGTAGTAGTCATTGATTGAACACGAATGGGGTTATCCCCGCCAAGGGGCACATCGCCAATGCTTACAATGCGTGTTTTCAATCGCGAATATTCGGTGAGGCTATTACAGTACAAAAGGTTTTCCTTCGTTATCATCATCAATAAAATTGTTGCGCAAAGATAACGGAAAATAGAGGGAAATGTTTTTGGGTGTTAGGTGTTGGGTGTCAGGTGTTCGTTACAGAGTATCGTTGTTTATAAAAACACAACATAAATTTGATTTAGAAATTTTTAAAAAGTTTTATACTTTTAGAAATCTGATTTGAATGGATAGAATCAATACAACTTTTAATATTCAATAACATGGCAAATAAAAATCTGATAACAACTACCACCGCTTACAAAAATGTAATGGCGAAAATTGATGCCCTTATGGAAAAGGGCAGCAATAAATTAACCAATGAAGAATTAAACCAGGTGCGTATTTTAACTCAATCGGCACATGAATATGAACAAATTGTTTATAAAATAGATATTCTAAAAAAATAAGCTGAAGACTTACCGCTTAATCATTTTCCTTCGAGCAACAACTATATTGCTTTTGCGAAGCTCAACTAAATACAATCCTTGTTTCAGAAAAGACAAATCATACGATTTTTTATCGAAAGGATTTTGATAAACCAATCTGCCGGCTTCATCATAAATATAAAGTTGATGGTTATCATAGGTATTACTGAAACTCAACAAATCAATAAAAGGATTAGGATAAACCAATAAATTCAATTTATCAAAATCAGGGATGCCTAAAATACCCGGAAAATAAATAGTGAAATAGGAACTGTCAGCAATTAAACTCGGAAGTAGGGTATTAATTGAAGGCCAAACTACTACAACATTATTTCCAATCTTAAATCCTCCAGAAGGAAAGGTATCTGAATATTGCAAAGAAAAACTGTCTCCCGGAAGAATAACAATCTGTGCTGAATCAGAATAAATGGTGAAAGCCCCGATTAAAGAGGAATCTGTCCTCATATTTATTGTAAATGCTTCGGTCGAATCGCTTACATAGGTTATTGTGGAGTCAAGATTTCTTATTGTAATAATATAGCTATAAAACACACCTCCGTAAATGGTATCAGGGAAATTTGCTATTCCATTAACAGTAATTGTGGTAACCTTTAATGTAGGCGGACCTTGTGCTTTAACGGTAAGCGATAAGGCAAATATTATCAGAAGAAGTAATAGTCTCTTAATCATGTTCATCAGAAATTTGACACCAAAGTATATTTTTCATTTTAATTACAAGTACTCTATTTGTAAAATTTCTTACACAGCCAAATTAGGAATACGGTTTAAGGTATAAGGCATAAGGTTGGCTTACGCATCGTAAATTAAATTTCCTTTCTTTGTGCTGCATAAGGTTTTAAGGTATTCGCAGTTTTTATTTGAATAAAAATCGTAAACCATAAACAGCAAATCGTAAACTATAATATGGACATACTCAACCAAATAATAACAGGTCTTAATAAAGAAGAAATCCGCTTTTATAAGCTATTGGCTCATCGTATTGAAAGTCCTACTGAGGCACGCAAGGATATTAAGCTGTTTGATGAAATGAGAAAAAAAGGCGAAGGCTTTGATGAAGAATCATTTTTGAAAAAGCATTATGATGCACAAACGAAGAATGCATATTACCGTTTAAAGAATCGTTTGCTTCGAGATGTTTCAGAGAGCCTGGCATTGCACCACTTCCAGGACGATGAACATGTTTATGCTTTGAACTTGCTTGCGTTGGAAAAATTTTTCATCACCAAAAACAATTTTAAAGTGGCGCATTATTTTTTGAAGAAAGCTGAATCGCTTGCACAACAAATTGAAAATTATCAATTGCTTGATATAATTTATGCTGATTTTATAAAGCTATCGCATGAGTTGTTTTCGGTAAATCCTGAAACTTACATTCATAAGCGAACTGAAAATCTGCAAAAAATAAATTCGCTTAAACAGATTGATGATATTCTTGCTGCTGTTGCTTATCGCTTAAAAGTAACTCAGAATTTTTCGCAAAGCGATAACACCGTTTTGGAATTGCTTCAAAAAACAATTGATGATTTCAGTAATGATGCTGAGTTGAAAAAAAGCCCTGTTCTGCGTTTTAAGATTTACCGCGCTGCCAGCCAGTTGCTTTTGCAACGCAGAGAATACAAGGCTCTGGAGGCTTACCTGATAAAATTGTTTAAAGAGTTTGTGAAAGAAAAATTATTCAACAAATCAAACCATGATACGAAGTTGCAGATGTTGACCTACATCGTAAACTCTCTTTTTAAAAACAATAAAATAAAACAGTCGCTGCAATATGCTGAGCAATTAAAAACCGCAATGCAGGAATTTAATCGTTTGCATTACGATAAATATTTTTTCTTCTATTACAATTCGCTTGTGATTAACTACTCTGCAATTGATAAAGAAAAAGCTATTGAACTTTTGAATGATTTAAAGAATAACAAGCAGATAAAATCAAATCAGTATTATGAGATTTTTGTTTACCTCAACCTTGCTATTCAGAATTTTGATTTGGGAAAATATCACGAAGCCATACGCTCATTAAACAAACTTTATTTACTCGATAGTTATAAAAACACTGATGCTTCACTCAAGTTTAAAATAGCAATTGCCGATTTGATTATCCGCTATGAGTTGCAGGATTATGATGTATTTGATTACAAATTCGCTCAGTTCAATAAAGATTTCAAGCAATATCTGGCACTAAATGAGAACGTGAAAGAGGCAGCTTTTATTGAGATAATTGCCGAAATGATAAAATCAGGCCACTTAGCCACAAATAAAAAACTAACTAATAAGATTGCTGAATTTATTGATAAGTACAGGAGTAAAGAAGTATCAGATGATGAAATACTTAATTACGTTCAATGGCTTTCATCAAAATTAAAAAGCAAAGGGCAATAGTTTGAGTGTGTAAGAATTTTTGAAATTGGGTTGGGTACTGTTGGAGGTCTTAAATATTTTTGACCTGTTAAAAAGTTTCTTATCGCGGATTAAAGCATGAACAATCATAGGGGTAACTTTTCGTTAGCTTAATTAGAAAAAGCCTGTCACGAATTTTTGTGACAGGTTTTTTTTTGGAATCAAACCTATTTAAAAACAACAGTTCCCTTTTGTGTCCACCATGGATGCGCTTCGTATTTCAATCTTCCCGATTTTATTGCAGGATCTTGTTCCAGTTCTTTTTTTACTTCATCCATATCTTTCACATCTAAAATTAAAATGCCGCGCCAGTTGCTGTCATCTCCAAACGGACCTGCCTGCAAACATTTGCCTTCTTTAGCCATGCGTACAATATTTGCAATATGACCTTCCTGGATTTTTGCAACTGTTGCCGAATCCTGGTCGCGATGCTCACCGCGCATCAACATCACAAACCAATATTGTTTCATTTTAGATTCTTCTTCTTTTGCTTGCGCAAAAAGCACATTCGTAAACAGTGCTAATGGTAATAAGAGTAATAGTTTTTTCATTATAAATGTTATTGTTTTTGAATTTATTGATCAAATGAAAGAAAGACTTGTGAAATTAACTATGTAGTAATTGTTAATTATTTTTTGCTCTTTATATTTTCAGGATTGAATTAAAATTGTCATTCAAAAGTCAATTAAAGATTTTGCATTTTGCGATGTTGATTTAAAATTATCTTTACTTGTAATATTGACTCTCAAAAATTTTTAAACATGAAAACACGCTTACTTATTCTTGCATTTATAATTTGCTCCTTTAAAATTAATTACGCTCAAACTACTATTACAATTTATGATGCAAATGATTCCCTCGATATGTACGGATGTGGAGTTGCGCCATATGTCTATACCGAATTCAATATTTTGGCAACAACCTCTGGCTATAACGACTATGATACCGTTCTGATAAAAGTTCTTTTTGGTGACGGTACCTATTCTACCAGGCCTTATGTAATTGGTGCAGATGGTGCAATCTGGGGTTACGGTTATGCCACTCACACCTACCTATCAAGCGATGTTTTTGATGTAACTTATGTTGTTACAGGTCCTGATGGAAATGCAGATACATTATTTCACCCCGCAGAAGTAATTACAAATGACTCTTGTGATTTAATAAGAGCAAGAGTCTATCTGGATAATAATTCTAATTGCATTTATGATGCGGGAGACTCGATTGTTTCCAATGTACGTATAACACTAAAAAATGGCATTTCAACTTATTGGTATTTTCCTTTTATCGGTGGATGGAATCGTATTGATGCTCCGCTCGGATATAACTTTACTGTGTATGCTGATGTTTCAAGTATACAAAACTTGGGGTACACTTTAACTTGCCCGGCTTCAGGGTTCATTAATTTTAATCACAATGGTCCTGATACACTCTATTTTGCGATAAACTGTAATAGTGATTTTGACTTGAGTGCAATATCATCGGCAAACAATTTTAAAATCGGCAACTCTGCTTTAATTGGAACAGCCGTTTCAAACATTACATGCATTCCACAATCAGGAACTTACACTGTTACACTAGATCCAAATCTATCTTACGTAACGGCTTATACACCACCAGCATCAATTGTTGGAAACATAATTACATGGAACTTTACTAACCTTGGCAGCACATGCTATGGAACAAATTACCCATCCGCATATAATATGTTTTATGTCAACATGGATCCTTTTGTGCAAATTGGTGATACACTGTGCTACACTTTTTCCGTAGCTCCAACAACAGGAGATTTTAATCCCGCGAATAATTCTGTTACGATGTGCTACCAGGTTAAAAGTGCATGGGATCCTAATTACAAAGATGTTAGTCCGCATGGACAAGGTATATCAGGGGCAGTACTTCCCGGTACAGAATTCACTTATACAATCGGTTTTCAAAATACAGGCAACGATACTGCAAAAGATGTTTACTTAATTGACACACTCGATGCCAATCTTGACATCAACACATTAGAAATTTTGTTTGCAACCCATCCAATGCAGTTTTCAATTATCAATGGAAACGTTTTGAGGTTTCAGTTTGATCATATCATGCTTCCCGATAGCAATGTAAATGAAATGCTAAGTCATGGGTTTGTGGGATATAAAATAAAACACAAGCAAGGCATTCCAAACGGCACTCAAATATTTAATACCGCTTATATCTACTTTGATCAGAATCCTGCTGTGGTTACCAACACAACACTCAACACAATTGATGCAACTCTTGGAATAAAAGAAAATGATCTCGGTTTAATTTCTCTTTATCCAAATCCGGTAAATAATTTTTTAACCATTAAACTTATTAATGATCAGCAAAGAGAAATTATTATCACTGATGTTTTAGGAAAAGAAGTTTTGCATAAAGAAGTTTTATCAAAAGAAGTTTTGATTGATGTAAATAAAATTCCAAACGGAATTTATTTT
>JBDTRM010000155.1:0-14912 GCA_039931675.1 Bacteroidia bacterium
AAAGTTTTATGTTGGCGAAGAAGAAAATGATGATTATGTGATGCGATTGAAATTATCATCATCAGTTGTTTTGTAGTTGCATTGAATATGCACTACCAAGCCAATATATTTTATCTTTGATTAAACTTAACAATCAAAAAGTCAGGCAACTCAAAACTAAAACACATGAAAAAGCAACTACTACTTATCTCCATTTTATTTTTTTCTATATCATCCCTTAAAGCACAAACCCTCGTTGATACCAACAAGGTATGGAGTGTTTAAAGTGCATGAACTTTGGCCCGTGTTTAACTTATATGTACAAGTTTGATGGCGACACTTTAGCTGCCGGCAAGCAATACAAAAAACTTTGGGTAACGATGGATTCAACCCAAACATTATGGACTTACGAGGGTGCTATGCGCGAAGACTCATCTAAGAAAGTTTATTCACTTGGCAACCCCGGTGACTTTTTATATTACGATTTTAACCTGCAAAAAAGCGATACCTTCATCACGCAAATTGATATTTGTTCATTAACAATTAGCTATGTGGTTGACTCGATTGATACAATTACTTTACTTAACGGAGAGCAACGTAAACGTTATTTGCTTGATTGGGGCATTCACATCTGGATTGAAGGCATTGGTGATTTAAATGGATTACATGAAATGGGAACAATGCATTGCATGACGGATATTTTTCCAACGCTAAACTGTTTTACCGAAGACAGTATTTTAAAACTGCACAACACTCCATACAATTGTTATGTAAACCTAACAGCAATCAACGAAATTAATGCAGGGCGCAATTGGAGCCTGCAACCCAATCCCTTCAATGATTTTGCGATGCTCACATTTGATAATCCGGCAAATGAAACCGCAACGTTGCAACTGTATAATGCACGTGGACAATTGGTAAGAGCCATTAATAACATAACATCATCGCCATTAAAAATATCGCGAAGAAATCTTAATTCTGGTATTTATTTTTTCAACTTGGTTAGTGATAAAAAACAAATAGCGAAAGGAAAATTTGTGATCGAGTAAAATAAATCGTTTACTTATTTCGCATCAAAACCTGTAATACAAAGTCAACTCAGGTATTAGTCCATCAGCCTCTAAATTAAAAGTTGTAGTTGTACTTTTTGAAATACTCGCTGTATTACCCTGTTCTTTATACGTTGGTATAAAGCGATACATAAACTCAAAATGCGTTTCGGTTTGCAAGAAGAAATGCTTTGAAATAGGGAAACGAATTCCTCCTTTAATGCCTGCACCTGCAGCCCATTCACTCTTATCCACCTGTCCAAAATTGTGTGGTGTACTCTGATCATAAGTATCAGAAGCATAGCCATTCGAATCAATCGCACTTGAATATTCTGAATATTGTGTTGAGTTAATATAATAGCGCCCTATTAAATCGAATCCCCAATACCATCTGAATTTTTTATTGGGATTATAAAATTCTAACCCTGCTGCTGCACCTATATATTTCTCAGCATCGTGAGTTGTTACCTGCCAGTTAATAACTGTATCATCAACAGTAAAATGAGAAACGGGTTCATTGATCCATGTTTGTTCTTTGTAAATCAACTTGTAACGCCACGCATGTTTGTTGTGTTGCATTCTTAAGTTCAAGGTATATGAATTGATATCATCAGCATTAAATGCAAATATCAGAACAGGAACAGTGTTAACTCCAATTTCGGTTTTGCGTGCAGTATCAACTAAATGGTTTTTTAGATTTTGTGCAGAAAGCTTTGTTGTACAAACGACTGCAAGTGTTATCCCAAAAAGAAGCTTCAAATTTTTCATAGTGATAGGGTTTTTGTAATAAACATATTACAATCTTTAATATTTTGTTTAGCAATAACATCAATTGTTAAGCGTTAAAAGAGCTTTTTTTTCTTTCTATCTGCAATCAACTGATTGTGAAAATAAATAGATCATGGCAAAAAGTTGAAGTGTGGTATTGAATTTTTTTTCTTTGATTTACATCCATACCACTATGCTTATGAACTTTCACAAACTACGATTATTTTTTTCTGTGATTTTTATTTTGGGTTCAATGATTTGCAAAGCGCAACCAAAATATGGTTTCGAAAATTACTTATTTCAACGCACCCATTTTATTTTTTCGTTTACACCCACTTATTGCTTTAAAGCAAAAACGCAACTTACTGCCGGCACCCAGGATTTGTATCCTCAAAATTTATTAGGAGCCGAAGCAGGTCTTAATGTTGTATTCAATCTCTCAGATGAGTTAGGTCTCAAAACAGGGATTCAGGGAGGTGCAACGCCATTTGATTTTGGTTATAAAATTACTTCGCCTTATGATTCGCTTTTCGGACATCCGATACAAGACGAATATGCTACTGCGGCTTATGGCTTTGATGGATATTTTTTTGGTTACATAAATGTACCTGTTCAAATAGAATTTCGTCAAAAAATTTCTGATAATAAATTCTTTTTGGGAGCAGCAGGTCTTGCATTAAAATGGACTTTTGCTCAGAAAACAATTTATGGTTACAATGCAAGCACCAGCGATTCAACCAGTGAAACTTTTTTAGAAATCACTGCCGAAAAGGCAAGTAAGCATCCCACTGCACCACTTATACTCAGTGCAGGTGTTGGCTTTGTACTGAAAAACAAAAACATGTTAGTTGTAAACTTAAAAAGCGAAACAGGTTTTGAAAATGTAGTTAAGGGCGAGTTTATTTTTTCCCGTGGCAGCACTTACCAGTCAGCAGGAAACTACACTAAGAAAGGAAGTTATATTGGTTTAGAAGTTGGTTATCGTTTAACAAAAGGCCGCGAATCGCAATCACTGACATCGCCCGATTCGTATGAATATATACACAACAAAGGTCATCTCAATATTGAAATAGATAGTACTACGATGGTCAGTATTTTTAAACGAAATCAGATAGGTGTTAGCCTCGCTTATCAGTTTGGTTTAAAGCCTGTAATCACTTCTTCAATTGGAGGCAAGCCTGACATCAGTACAATTCCCTATCCGCAATTAGGCCTTGATTACACTTTTAATAAAAACAAAAACTGGGGAATAAAAACCGGTTTAAACTATACCTTATACCAGTATCAATATAACAATATAACCTATAATAGCAGTTCGCCATTTATAAGTCCTTATACTACAGATCTCTATTTTGCACTCGACCTTTTTACTTTAAGCAGCAGCTTTGAATATCGCTATCAATTAAAAAAATCACTAATGCTTTATGGCGACTTGGGATTTACTGCCGGTATGTTTGGCGAGCGCGGAGTAACCTACTTGCATATTATAGATTATAACACTACCAGTCCGCAAAATATAGTAACCGGGCAAGTGCATCATCGCGTTTTAATGGGAAGCAATTTTGGATTGGGAGTTTTGTATGCTGCTAAAAATTATAACCTATGGCGATTTGGTGCTAATTGGTTTAACTCGTTTACAACAGGAGCTACTGAAAATTATTCGTTTAATAATGGCGCTGCAAATCAGCAAACTGGAACTACAGCCATTAAAGGAAGTAACGTAGCCGTAACCGTAGGTTATATATATTCATTTGCACCATCGCCTTATGCAATTGAAAAACGCAAGTTGAAAATTCAAAGCATGGAGCAGCTTCCTCTACCTTACGTTACGTCAAATGTTATTGATTCTATTTATACTAAAAATCAATTTGCATTAACAGGTCAACTTAACTTTATGATACAACCTGAAGCTAAAGCAGAACTTGGTAAAACTCCAAACATAAATACTTATGGAAGTACAGGCTTAAAGGCTGATTATCTTTTTAATTTTAATAAGCATTGGTCGGCTACAGCCGGATTGTCAATAGGTAAATATGATTACGAAGCGAGTAGTTATTTGATAAACGATACCGATTCTATTGGCTACAATTACTATATAGAAAATGTAATAGCCAAGCTTTCTTTAAACGCCATGGTTGAGTATCGTTTGCCGTTAAGCCGCACTGCACTTTGGTACACCGATATAGGTTTAAGCATTAGCGGTGACTTTAACAGAAGTTATAATTATTTATCACAAACAGAACAGGATAGCACCTGGGAAACAATTAGCAATACAAACAGTAACAATTTAAATTACGGTGGACTAATTGGTACAGGCATTTTGCTAACCATGAGAAACTACAATCAATTTAAAATTGGAGTGCAATACTATCAAGCATTTACAACTTTGCTAAAGCAGGATTATGATATCAGAACAACAAACGGAAAACCATTAGCAGCGGGTACTATGACAACTTCAGGAAATTACATCAGCGTTAATTTTGGTTATGTTTTTTCGTTTAAGAAAAATGGGAAGCATTAAGCCTTTGCTGCTTTATAAATCGGCACAGTGCTGCATGGTTCACCATACATAATACTTTTTGCAACAGGTTGTAAAATCCTTGTCAATTCAACATAAGCTGACACCGGAACAGGTTTATCACTGCATCCTTTTATTACAATGCGTTGGTCGCGATAATCTTCTGAATTTAATTTTGAAAGAGCTTCAGTAAATAAAACTGTTTCTAAAGTTTCAGCATTTCCGAAAACAATTTTTTTTGCAAAGGGTTGCAATGCAGCAGCTACAATCATATAAGCCCAACTTGCAACTATTGCATCGTTGCTGCATGTTATTGCAACCAACTTATCTTTATAAACCGACCAATCATTTGTTTTCACAAACTCACGAAAATCTTTTTCGCGGAGCATTAATTCTTGAAACAAATAATCTTTCATATCAAAAATTACGCGCTCGCCCTCCACATAAAATTCTTCAAGATTGATAGTTATCAATCCACTTGATGTTACTCGATTTATTATTTCTTCTTCCATTATTTCTTTCCTCTTAAAATTATTTAGTCTTTTTAAGATCCAACTCCTTAATTAGATATTCCTTCATATCACTTGTCAACTTAAAGTACAAAATCGTTGGGAGTGACATCATTAATCCAAATAATACCGCACCTGCTATGGCTCTATAAAACAAATATTTTATTGGGTTATCTTCTTGAATTATTATCCCAAATGTTACTACATATGCCATAGCTGCGGACATAGTAACATAAAATATTCTTGATATAATGTTGGGTTTTGATTTGAATGCAATTTCAAGTCCGTCATCGTTTGGTTTATGCGTCCCTTCTATAATCGGATAAAACATCCCCGTTAGTCCACCGATTTCATCACAAAACCAAATTTTAAAACTCTCCTTTTTTATTGTTCCTGAAACTTTTCTGTCATTTTTAAAAAACATAGTTTGTTGAAAATGATTCTTTAAAGTGTCCTCACTTTTAACTTCGATTAGTGAATTGAGTCTTGTTTTCAATTCGTGCGAATCATAGTTAGCTAAAAATGTTTTTGACATGTTTCCTTCCAGTTAATCGTTTTCAATTCCATTTCTCATACTTCTTTTTTACTTCACTATGTGGAGTTTTTCTTCCTTCTTCTAAATCTATAAGGCCTCGTTTTATTGATTCCTTTTCAAAATCAGAAAGTTCAAGTGCTTCATCGAACAATGCATCTTCAACTCTTTTAATCACATTCATATCGTTTGTGCTTAATAAATTTTGAATGATGTTTAATTTTCGTGATTGTACGTTCATTGTATTAAAATTTAATTGAATCTTTTATTTCATTGACGAAAATAAGACGCAAGCATTGCGTCTCTACACCCAACCATTTATTACCACATTCCTAATTCCAAACGTGCTTCTTCACTCATCATTTCCTTATCCCAGGGTGGATCGAATGTTAATTCAACGGTTGCTTTGTTGCAATCGGGCACACTTTTAATTTTCATTTCTACTTCGGGGGGTAATGTTTCTGCAACGGGGCAGGCGGGTGAAGTCAAAGTCATTTTTACATGCACATCATTTCCATCGTTAACATTGATTTCATAAATCAATCCTAACTCATAAATATCAACCGGAATCTCAGGGTCGTAACACGTCTTTAAAACTTCAACCACACGGTCACGTAATGTTTGTATTTGTTCCATTTTGTGTAATTTTTTTTCGTCATTGCGAGGAACGAAGCAATCTTTTTAAATATGCAATTAACCGGTCATTTAGTAATTGCTATTTAAAACTGCTTTGATAACAAAAATAATACTCGCTAACCAATAACAGATTGCTTCGTTCCTCGCAATGACGATTTCCTTATTGTTAACTATTAACCGAACTAAATGCTATTGCATACAATTTCATTTGTTTAATCATCGCTGATAATCCGTTAGCGCGGGTTTGTGCCAGATGCTGCCGCAAACCAATTGCATCAATAAATTTTAAATCCGTATTGATTATTTCTTCTGGCTTGCGATTATTCAGTACACGAATCAACAAACTAACTAAGCCTTTTACAAATGTTGAATCACTGTCGGCAGCAAATTGCACTTTATCATCTTTAGTTTCGCAATGCATCCACACGCTGCTTTGGCATCCTTTGATTTTATTTTCGTCTGTATAATACTTTGCATCAAGCTTTGGCAACTTCTGTCCTAACTCAATAATGTATTGATACTTTTCAGTCCACTCGTCAAACAATTCAAAATCATCAACAATTTCCTTTTCTGTTTGTTCAATAGTCGTCATCCTTGTTTTGATATTGTGCAAAGGTACGTCAATATTGCATTTGAGCGAAATGTTTGGTTAAAGTTTGGTTACATCAAAATACAATACTGTAATACACGATTGCTATTAATGTCAAAATAGCAATGGCACAGCAATTGAAAAAACAGCAATTGAAAAATGCACATACATTTGTACTCTAAATTTTAATAATATGTTAGGAAGCACAGGATTTTATATTTTAATGATTGCTTTGATGTTAATCGGATGGTTAATACAGATGCAATTAAAAAACAAGTTTAAGAAATACTCTCAAACAACGCTCGGCAATGGCATGAGCGGGAAAGAAATTGCCGAAAAAATGTTGCATGATAACGGCATCAGCGATGTTCAGGTAATTTCAGTTGAAGGTCAGTTAAGTGACCACTACAATCCTTTGAACAAAACTGTAAACCTTAGCCACGATGTTTATTATGGTCGTAGCGCAGCATCGGCAGCCGTTTCGGCACATGAGTGTGGACATGCTGTTCAACATGCAACTGCTTATGCAATGTTACAATTACGCTCGGCATTAGTGCCTATAGTTAGTTTTGGTTCTAATTGGATAATGTGGATTTTATTGGCGGGAATTTTATTGATCAATATTTTCCCTACTCTCTTGCTCATCGGTATCATAATGTTTGCCGCCACAACGGTATTTGCTTTCATAACCTTGCCTGTTGAGTTTGATGCAAGCCGCAGGGCATTGGTTTGGTTGGAGAGCAGCCGCGTTACTACACAAGCTGAACATGCATTAGCTAAAGATGCTTTGTGGTGGGCTGCTATGACTTATGTAGTTGCTGCACTTGCATCACTTGCATCGCTTATGTATTATATAATGATTTATGCGGGAGGAAGAAGAAATTAAAAATTGAGAATTAATAAAAACGCCATTGCAAAATTTAATTGCAAGGGCGTTTCGCTTTCAACTCCCCTCTCCCCGTCCGAACCGGCACGGGCGGGCTTCGGAGAGGGGGCAGGGGGTGAGGTGAATTACTCCACCACTAATTTACCTTTTGAAATTACCTTCTCATTAGTTTGAACAGTGAAAAAATAAATGCCGGAATTGAGTTGTTTGCGATCTATTTTTACTGAGACATCTTCACCTTTCAATGCAAATTGATTTTGCAAAAGCGTTTCCAACTTTTTGCCTATCACATCATATACCGTAAGAGAAATATTTTTGAAATCATTTTTCAAACCATACAAATGAATGGTTGTAGAACTGTTGAATGGATTGGGTTGTACGCTTGTATAAACTCCGTTTAAATTTAATTCATCCATCCCTGCAAAGTTACATTGGTTAATAGTTCTGAATCCATTTACTTTTCCATAACCCCAACTGTAATCGGGCAAATTGTTCCCGGTAAAAGTGTCTCTCTTAGCTCCACAGATAATATCATTTTTGAATTGCGCTGGAGTTGCATTAGGAAATTTCTGTAAGTACAACGCACCAATACCCGCCACAATTGGTGCAGCAGCCGATGATCCACCAGCATAATAATGATAGCAGCCAGCATTCAGAAAAGGTAAATTATGGTACGCGCCCATTGCTAATGAAACAGGTACAGGAGCCATAACGAGATTTCCGGAAGCGGTAATATCAGGTTTTTGTCTTCCGTCACGTGTGGGTCCAAGGCTTGAAGTAGTAACAAGCGTACCTGTTTTAACCGTATCGCCATTAGGCAGAAGTTTATATTGAAAATTGCCTAAGCAATCGTAGTTAGTATTACGGTTGAAAGAATATGCTACTGAAACCACATCATCCAGACAATTAAAGCTGCTTGCTAATGAAGAAAGCGAATCGGGAAGTTTATAATACACAATTTCAGGAATGATGGATGGAGAGGGTAAATTATTATAAACCATGCCAGAAGAGTAGTTAGAAAAGAAAAAATTTCGTAAACTAAATTTACCAGATCCTTTAGTCATCAACCGGAAGTAATGTGATGGTGTTCCTGTAAAAATATTTACATCAAGTTGATAAACTCCATTCACTTTATCTTTTTGATAAACTACTGTATCTCCAGGTGATCCGGGAATGAGCACTTGGGTTGCAAAAGGCATATTAGCGATATTGATTAACTTTTTGAAAGCACAGTTACCTAAGAATGTCGCTGTGGTTATGTCCGCATCCACCCCGATTGCAAAATCAATATTCACCATATCGGCAGAGTCGCCCCATATTTGAATATAAACCTGCCCGATAGCAGGGTCATATCTGAACCATGTCCATGAAGTGTCAGTTGTTACAGTGTGAGAAAGATGTGTTTTATCCTGACCCCAATTACCGTTAGCCGAAACTATCAACCTGCCGGTTTGTGCGTGAAGCATTGCATCAATCATTTGTGCTTCTAAATCGCGCCCATCAAATGAACCTAAAGCATCACCTAAGCTTAAATTGATAACGCAAGGTTTTCCCATTGCATTTGCCTTATCAAAAATGTAATTAATTCCATCGGCAATTCGATTAGGTTGTTGGGAATTAAAATCATAAGCTACCATAATAATGTCTGCTTTTGGTGCACATCCCCAGTTAAATCCTGTTGACAAACCATTGCCTGCACCAATACCGGTACTGTTGGTTCCATGTCCCGGGGCAAAGGATAGTAAGTCAGTATGTGTACACAGACCTGCATCAATTTCGGTATTACTCCACTCTTGTCCGTAGCCATAGGGCATTGGTGTATTTGTATCAACAGGCAGCTTATGATCCCATAACCATGTAATACGGCTATGACCCAGGCTATCTTTAAAATCAGGATGATTAAAATCTACACCTGTGTCAATAAAACCCATTACCACACCTGTGCCATCATAACCTTGCAGCAACGGAGGAAGCCCCATTTGAATTTCATTAACATTCGCATTTACACGCATAGTGTCGTTAAGGGGAATCATGTGCGGAGTGCGGCTTTCCATTCGTGTTACAGAACCGCTTGCTGCAAAATCTGCTAATTTATTTTGGGGAATTTCAATTGAGATCAAATCACCTGCAGCATATTTTACACGACCGCCTAAAGCGACAGTAATGGATCGCATTGCTGGTACATTGCCTTTGGCAATAACAGGAATAGTAACGGTTGACGGAACTGTTGGTGATGATGCAATGTACTTGCGAATGTTGATATCGCATTTATCATCTTGGGCGTAAATATTTAATACGCTTAAAATAAAAAGAGTAGAAATAATTATTTTTTTCATTTGAGTGTGGGGGATATTTTTTTCAAAGATAAATTTTTTTGCCTTTGGCCAAACCGAATAGGAACTCATTCACAAAACATGACAAATACTGCATAAAAATAAAGCTTCCTCAAAAAGTTTAGAAAGCTTCGCCTGTATTAGTCCTAAGAATAAAGTGTTTATTTTAAAGTAAATGTGGTCGCACCGATTTGTTGATTATTGCTATACACTTCCACATCATATTTGCCTTTTGAAAAACCTGTTGTTTTAATATAATAAAAGCACAAATCAGTGTCTTTGTTTTGATAGTCAATATTTTCTTTTAACGAATAAAGTGATTGCTGCCCGTTTACTAAAAATGTTTCCTGCGAAGTTGACATCACAGCACCATCAGGGCTTAGGATGCGTATATAAACATCTTTATAGCCGGGGTCAATCACTGCATTTTCAAGAATAGTGAAACACAATTTAACTTTCTCCGCGCTTGATGCACGCGATACCTGGATTTCTTTTCCACTGCGTTTATATTTTACCGCAATGGCAGCCAGGTCGCGCGATTTTAATATCGAACCCACAGCAACCTTACCGGCCAGCACAGAGTTTTTCTGCGTTAGGTCGTTTATCTCCCCCTTCACTTCAGTAAGATTGGTGTTCAATGTTTGATTCTGCGTGAACAACTGCTGGTTAACATGCTTCATTGAATCCATTTCCATAGCATATCGCACGTTCATGTTTTTAAGTTCTGCTATTTCAAGTTTTGCTTTTTTAAGCGATTCGGCATCACCTGAGGCAATCAACTTTTGTATTTGTGCAATCTTAGATTGAATTTCTTCATCCTTAACAGTAAGCTGGTTTTGAAGCGCAGTATTCTCGCTGTTTAATTTATCATAGTCAGCTTTAACCTTTTGTAATTCGGCAGCAAGCTGGTCCTTGTCCATCTTTGTTATCTGGAGAGACTTGCTCACTTCGGCAAGGTTTTGCTTTTTATCGAAATACTGCCAAAGCAACAAACTGTTAGTTGCGAGGAGAATAAAGATGATGACTATAAACACAGTGCGTTTTGAACTTTCCTGTGTTTGAGCTTTCGGGGTAACTGTGTCTTGCATGGTTTTGCCGGTTGAAAGATGGCGGGCGAATGTAATTATTTTTTAAAATAATAAAATTTAGTTAACAAAATTGTGAGGCTACTTTTTATAAAAACCCATTTCGTCAATGTAATTATAAACCGGCAATGGCATCATAAATCGTACGTCTTTCTTTTCCTTTATTGATTTACGGATAAACGTTGCTGATATTTCCATCATTGGCGCATTTACAAATTTAACTTTGGGGTGATCTTTAAACTGCCCTCCATCGCTTGCCGGGCGAGGATAAATGTATATTTCATAATCTGCTAAAATCATCTCATAATTTTTCCATTTGTGAAATGTATCTAAGTTATCACTACCCATTATGAGGCAAAAATCATGTTGTGGAAATTTTTCTTTCAGATGCACAAGCGTATGAATGGTATAAGAAGGTTTTGGTAAGGAGAACTCAATATTGGATGCTTTGATTTTCCGGTAATCACCAATTGCCTCTTTAACTAAGGTGAGGCGATGATAATCCTGAAGCAAACTGCCCATTGGCTTTAACGGATTGTGCGGACTCACCACCAACCACACTTCATTCAAATCAGTAAACTCAGCCATGTAATTGGCAATAACCATGTGGCCATTGTGCACAGGATTAAATGAACCAAAGAACAGACCTATTTTTTTTTGCACCGATTACACTGATTAATAATGATTACACCGATTTGTATTATCTAATGGAAAGTATTTCAGTTGCAAAAGCATTTCAAAGACGTCATCCAAATTTCCAATTTCCAATTTCCAATTTCAAACCACTAACTTCCCTTTCACAAAATCGTCCAACATTTTTTGTGCATGCCAAAGCGCTGTTTCAAGATTATCGTTTACAATTACCTTATTAAATTTATCAGCATAAGTTAATTCTAATTCTGCTTTTGCCACTCTTTTCTTTAACGAATCTTCTGTTTCGGATGCACGTGCTAATAGTCGTTTATGCAAATCATCTAATGATGGCGGCATTACAAAAACAACTAATAATTTATCGCCATATATTTTTTTAATATTCAATCCTCCTTCTACGTCCACATCAAAAATCACTACTTTATTTTGTGCAACTAATCTTTCTATTTCCGCTTTTAAAGTTCCATAATAACCATCAGGATAAACCTCTTCCCATTCAACAAATTCATCATTTGCAATTTTCTTTTTGAATTCATCAACACTTAAAAAATAATAATCAACACCATCAACTTCATTCTCACGTTTAGGGCGCGTGGTAGCACTCACTGAAAAACGCAGGTTCGCATTGTTTTTAAGTAAATGATGAACGATGGTGGTTTTGCCACTACCGCTGGGGCCGCAAAAGAGAATAAGTTTCGCGCTATAAAACATTCGCAATTTGTTCTTTCATTTTTTCAAGTTCATCTTTCATTTCAACCACATGCTGTTGCATAGCTGCATGATTTGCTTTTGCTCCAAGCGTATTTATTTCGCGACCTATTTCCTGTAAAATAAAACCAAGTTTTTTACCATTGGCATCTTTCGATTTCAGGTTTTCGATAAAATAACTGCAATGACTTCGTAACCGGAATTTTTCTTCGCTTACATCTAATTTCTCAATATAATAAATCAACTCCTGTTCAAAACGGTTTTCATCTATCTTAACTGTTTCGCCAATTTCGGTAAGGCTTAGATGCATCCGTGTGCGCACAGATTTCATGCGCTCAGGCTCCAATTTTTCAATTGCTTTAAGATGTTTTTCAATGCTTTTTAAACGATTGGTAAATTCTTTTTCCAACATGCCGCCCTCCTGCAAACGAAAATCGTTGAATGCCTGCAGTGCTGATTTGATCAGCTTCTCCACCTTTTTCCATGCTTCGCTGTCAACAGCAACTTTATCATTATTCATTACGCTGGGCATTGTGGCAATTATCCGCAAATAATCAGTTTGGTCAAGTTTGTTTTCTTTTTCAATAGCTTTAAATTCTTTAATGTATGCCTTTACCAAATCGCGGTTAAATGAAATGCGTTGTTCATCTCCATTATTCTCAACCGAAATATTCACATCCACTTTTCCGCGTTCTAATTCTTTGATCAACCACATACGCAAATCCATTTCCTTTTCGCGAAAAGCAGATGATAAGCGAATGCCCAACTCTAAAAATTTACTGTTGAGCGAACGCATTTCAACAGTAACAACGTTGCCAAAAACTTCGCCCGAGGCGCGACCAAAACCGGTCATTGATTTTATCATAATTGATTTTTATAAGCGAACAAAAGTAAATTTTTAAGGATGGGTTACAAATTGCTTAATTATTGTCCGATTTACAGTTTAGTTATGTAAATTTGTTTTCATATAAAATAAAATCCGATGACAACATCATTAATTAACGATTTGAAAAAACTAACCAAGGAAGAAAAAATTGAATTCGTTCAATTGCTTTGGAGTGACATTGCCCAGGAATCAACTAATGAGACAATCTCTATTGAACATGAAAAACTTTTAGATGAAACATTGAAAAGAATAGATAGCGGAGAGGTTAGTTTTAAAATGTGGAACGAAGTTCGCGAAAAATATTTCACTGAAAACTGAAACCGCTTTTAAAAACAACTACTGGTTTATACTGCTAACGAGATAAATTGTTGCTCCCTGCTAATTGCAGGATTCATGTCAAAAAATGTCTATTACTATAAGCGAGAAAACCTTAGTAAAAAAATCAAACATCAATTGTTGCGTTATTTTCCTTAGAAGGTAATAAGGTTTGGGTTTGGGGTCACGCTTTTTTACTAAGGTTTGAATTAAAATTTAAGGTTGCTCCCGGAACGATAACTTATCCCGTTTGCAGTATAACTACCACTACCACTACCACTACCACTCACTCAGGCTCCACCAACTTTTCCTCCACCGGTCGCGATGCAATATAAACCCCGGTAAAAATCATAACAGCAGCAAATAAATGCAACCAACCGGGATTGCCTTGTCCGCGATACATGCTCATAAGCGTTGCAAAAACAGGTTGCGAATAAATGTAAACACTTACCGAACTCGAACTCAGGTAACGCAGCCCGAATGTGTTGAACATATATGCTATAAATGTTGTACCGATTAAAACAAAAGCAATTTTGGAATACAAATCATGCGGCATGTTATGCCAGTCAATATCCATAAACTGACTATAACCGAAAGGCAAAACCATAACGCTGCCAAACAGGAAAGTATATTTCATCACTGTTTGCGGATGATATTTTTTAAGCAATGGTTTTGCAATCACGATGAAATAAGCATACGAAAGTGAATTCACAAACACCATCATATCTCCTATAAAAGTATCATCATTCATAGAGAATTTTTTTCCGAAAAGAATAATTGAGGCGGCACCGGTTAATCCTAAAATAATTCCAAAAATTTTTGTGAACGGAATTTTTTCTTTCCAGATAATGCTTGCGATTATTAGCACCTGTATCGGGTTGGCGCACATTACCAATGCAGCATTTATAGGAGCAGTAAGCGACAATCCTTTAAAGAACAACAACTGATTTATTGCCACACCAAACAAGGCGCATTTTGCAAGTTTGAATAAATCCTGTCGCTCTAATTTCTCACGAATAAAAAATGTATGCACCAAAAGGAAAAGCAATGCAGCCGTAAATACACGTAACACAATAAATCCAAACGGACCGATGTACTTTGGCATTATTTCTTTAGCGATGGAAAAATTAATACCATAAAGAATGTTAGCCGCAAGAACTGCCAGATGTGCTTTTAAAACTTTTGACATAAATAAAATTCACAGGAATTATGGAATGACTTGCCGTTATTTTTTGATGAGCAAAGCAATCAAAATTAATCATCAGAAAATATTTTGTTTAAGGTGTAAAATAATCTCAATGTTATTTTGAAAATTAATTAATCATTGAAATTACACCTGATTAATTTTTTTAGTTTCGTAAGCCAAGCGCAAAGTCAGATGCTGATATTCATCAGCATGACACGCATGAGTGTTCGTCATTCTGAGAAGTAATAAGCTACGCAAAAATCAGATGAGATGAACCGGAAG
>JBDTRM010000156.1:0-2315 GCA_039931675.1 Bacteroidia bacterium
CGGTGGTGTCGGTAAATGTAAGCCCATAACCCACGCTGCTGTAACTGGCTCCACTAGTTCCTACGCTTATCGGATATGCCTTTCCAAAATAACTGTCGAATCCTATTATGGTTCCCGCAACATCAAGTTTAGAAGCTGGTGTTGAAGTTCCGATTCCCACTTTACCCACGTTAGTAATGGTCATCCGTACAGTGTTTTTAGTACGGATTTTAAAACTTACATTATCGGTGGTTCCGATAAAATTGGAGCTTGAATTGGTTCCGGCATTGCCATTAATGCTCCATGATTGTGCATTTACATTTTTCATTCCTGCCAGCAGTATCACCGTCAGCAGCAGCGGACTTGTAGTTTTAGTTTTCATGTTTATTGCTTTTAATTGATAGATTTTTAATTATATAATAAAAACGTGATAAATCAGGACAACTTTCATTGAGCGCGATTGTATCGCGTTTACCTTCACATGCAATTCTATCTTATCAAAAAAAAATTACCGCTGAATAATTCTTGCTTATTGCTTATTGCCAATTGCCAATTACTTTTTCACTTCTTCTCCAACTCAATTATTTTCTTTTTCAATTCATCAACAGCACTTTTCAAATCTTCAATTGTCTTTTGTTGCTCCTGCATGGCTTTTACCAATGGCACTACAAACTCAGCATAACGCAAACCATATAGGTCGTTTTCATTTTTTGGTTTATCAACTCCGCTAAAATCATATCCGGTTTCATTTGCGGCTTGTTCCACTTCCTGTGCAATGAATCCCGTGTAGGTTATTTTCTCTTTATCTCTTAATGCTTGTTTGTATTGTTCAGATAATTCATTGCCGTGGTTTTCATTTAATTTTTTGCTTACTCCGGTTGCATCCATGTTATAAGTAATAGGTCGTAGTTTCATTATAAAATCTAATCCAACCACATTTTCTTTTACATTCTTTTTATACCTGCCATCACTCAAATTAGTCCATGCTGCCCAGCCACCATAAGAACCGGTGGCTGCATTTCCGAATCGCGCCACGCTCGAACCTGTTACAACTGTGCCTTGTCCCATAGCAATAACATTAAAGTATCCTGCACCGTTTACATCTGTATTTGCACCTACAAAAACATTATTCCATCCATTATCAAAACTGTTTCCTGCTCCGTAACCTATTGCAGTATTATATTGAGCAGAAGAAGTACCGTATAGCGCTCCGAAACCAATCGCTGTATTGTACCAGCCATTTGTACAACTGTAAAGCGCCTGCTCACCAACAGCGGTATTCTGGTCTCCCGTACTATTGACAAACAACGAGGCATATCCTACAGCAGTATTGTGATTTCCTGTTGTTGTAAGCTGCATGGCGCTCGAACCAAATGCAGTATTCCTGATACCTGTGCTGTTTGACAATAAGGAATAAGTACCCACAGCACTGTTATCTGTTCCAACCGTATTATTATAAAGTGAAAGATATCCTATACCAATAGTGTTAGAAGAAAAATTGTTTTTCAAAGCATTGGTTCCGATTGCAATACTGCCATTAGTGCCGCCTCTGAATGATGCACTGTCTCCGATAGCTATATTATCACTACCGGCAGTGTTTAGAAATGCATTTGCTGTACAACCGATAGTGATGTTACGGTTACCTGTGGTGTTAGTCTGACTTGCCTGGTAACCAATGGCAATATTCCTGCTGCCCGTTGTATTTGAACTTAAAGAAGATGCTCCCATTGCAGTGTTAAAAGTTCCTGAAGTATTACTGTATAAAGCGTGGTAACCTACACCGTTATTAAAATCAGCGGTGTTGCTGCGAACTGCATCATATCCTATTGCTACATTATAATTACCTGTGTTGTTATACGCAACATTATAACCGATAGCAATATTTGAACTGCCTTTATTATTGAAAGCAGCCTGGTATCCCATAAAGGTATTGAAGTTACTCAGGCTGTCATTTTGCGCAGCATTGGAACCAATAATGACATTGCTTGAACCGGTTATCCTGTTGTGTGCAGCAGCCGAGCCGAAAAAACAATTGCTACCTCCGCCTGTCATGTACATGCCGGTTTCTGCACCATAAAAAGCGTTACCTCCCCCGGTGGTAAGCGAAAATCCGCTTTTGCTGCCATAAAAAGAATTGTAAGACCAGCTTACATTTGCAGCATAACCTGCCTGGTATCCGAAAAAGCAATTATCTGTGCTACCATTAAAATAACCTGCCTGGTATCCGAAATAAGAATTACCAAAGAAGTTATTGTTTTTTCCTGCAGCTGTACCTACAGCAGTATTCCCAAACCATGAAGTTTGTGAATATAGTGCGCTGTCACCAATGGCAACCT
>JBDTRM010000157.1:0-37166 GCA_039931675.1 Bacteroidia bacterium
TTCTTACTTTTATAAAACAAGCCGCGTCATGCTGATGAATATCAGCATCTGCCATAACGCTTTGCAACCGTCCGCCTTCCGCTGCGGCAGATGCTGAAATAAATTCAGCATGACTGTATATGTAAACGTCACAACCGAACTGTCCTGTTGAGTGAATCGAAACATCTTTCTTCAAGTGAAGTATCTGCTACCTATTGAGAAAGTTCCTTCTCCCGAAACATCGGGATCAGGATGACAATGACGCGGGGACGTATTCCCACTCCTTATTTTCATCTTATACTTATTCCAAGTGTAATCACTCATAATATTCAATCACCCTTTCTGCTTCCAATATTTTTTTATTATTCAGCAGCGTGTATTTTTTAACCCAGTTACCTTTTGCATCATAATCGTATTGGTAAACAGTTTTATACTTCTCATAATTTTTTGAATCGGGAGTTGACTTCGGTTTTAAGCCGTAGAACTGAATAGTCTTGTCATTTTGAGATTTATATTCTTCAATCACATCATTGTGGTCATTATACTTTGATTGCAGCGAATAACTATAAGACCAAAGCGCATTTCGAACAGTATTGTCAATTAATGTTTCTGAAATAACATTCCCGCGCTTATCATATTGTATGCTCATGTTCAATATTAAGCAGGAATTAGAGCCTGCACAATCATCAGCATGAAAAATTCCGACAGGCAGATTTAAAATGGAATCGTAAACAATGGTAGTTGAATTTCCATAAGTAGATTCATTATGCTTTGAGGTCTTTTTAACTTTAACAAGCCGATGCTTATTATCAAAAGTGAACATGTATTTATCGGCAAGAGGAACATCCCAACTATCAGATTGATTTTTGTGTTTGTAATTAATGGTAACCTGGTCGAAAGATGCATTGTAACTAGAGTTGCCTTCCTGGTGAAATTTTTCTTCGTAGTCAACATAATCAATCACTTCTTTTTCAAGATAACCTGATGGGCCATAAGTTTTCACTACCGTTCTTTTTTGAGAAGGCGTTTTATAACGGGTTTTAGTCAGCTGATTGTTCTCAAAAGTATAATCGGTAACACTTCTATATTCATTGGAAGTTTCATTTTTTGAGGATTGAAAATGCAAGAGCCATCCTTCAGGACTAAATTGATAAATGCTTGTGTCCTTTACATTAGCAAAATGCTTTTTAATAATCTTTACCTTACCTCTTAAATTAAAATCGCTTGTTTTTTTCGCAGCACGGATTGCTTTTACTTCATCATAAAAAGTTGACTTAATATCAATTGTTCCTTGCCCGAATAGGAAACAATCAGGAACGAATAAAAGAATGAGTGGCAATAAAAGTAAATTGAACCGGTATCTGATTATCATAAAATGAATTTGATTTGATAAGGTTACAAGACTAAGAACATCACGATAGAATTGTTTTCTAAGAATTGTTTTGAGCAATTTTTCAACATTGAAACAATCCGGATAGTTATAGATGCTCAGGAAAGGCATTTACATAAATTATTCACAAACATATCAACTTCATTTTCGCTATCACTTCCAAATAAAAAAATACTTTTGCGCGAATTAATATGACAATGAAATACACTGCAAAGAAACCCGCAATTTTATTATTGGCTGACGGAACTGTTTTTAAAGGCAATGCAGCAGGAAAAACCGGCACCACCACCGGTGAAATATGTTTCAACACAGGCATGACAGGCTACCAGGAAGTTTTTACCGACCCCAGTTATTACGGACAAATCTTAATTGAAACCAATGTTCACATCGGCAATTATGGTATTGAAGAAAAAGAAAGCGAAAGTGATTCGATAAAAATTGCAGGGCTGGTTTGCAAATCCTTTCATACATATTTTTCGCGTGCCAATGGTGAATCAAGTGTGAGCGATTATTTTGAAAAGAATGGAGTGGTTGTTATTGCAGATGTAGATACACGTGCTGTTGTTCGCCACATAAGAAGCAAAGGAGCCATGAATGCCATCATAAGTTCTGAAATTTTAGATGTTGAGGAATTGAAAAAGTTGTTGGCGAAAGTTCCTTCGATGGAAGGGCTTGAATTATCATCAACGGTTGCAACCAAAGAAGCATACACTTACGGAAATCCTGACGCAAAACTAAAAGTTGCTTTATTGGATTTAGGCATAAAGAAAAATTCGTTACGCTGCCTTGATGAACGTGGAGTGTTTGTAAAAGTATTTCCATACAATGCCACATTTAAAGAAATGGAGCAATGGAAACCTAACGGATATTTAATTTCAAATGGTCCTGGCGACCCTGCTGTAATGCCCGATGCAGTGAATACTGTAAAAGAAATTGTTGATGCTGATAAACCTTTGTTCGGCATTTGTCTCGGTCATCAAATGCTTGCCGAATCGCAAGGCGTTAAGACTTACAAAATGTTTAACGGGCATCGCGGCATAAATCATCCTGTAAAAAATATAATCAAAGGCACTTGCGAAATCACTTCACAAAATCATGGCTTTGCAGTTAAAGAAGAAGATGTGCGAAGCAACCCTAAAGTTGAAATCACACACGTAAATTTAAATGATAATACGATTGAAGGTATTCGTGTAAAAGGAAAAAAAGCTTTCAGTGTGCAGTATCATCCCGAGAGTGCTCCTGGTCCTCACGACTCACGATATTTGTTTGATGATTTTGTAAAAAGCATGTATGGAAATTAAAAATTAATTAAGGGTCACGCTGAGCGGAATCGAAGCGCGTGGAGGCTTTGCGCACTCCTTCGACTTCGCTCAGGATGACCCAGCACTATAAACTAAAAAGCGTGACTCCAACAGTAGGAATAATAATGGGCAGTAGCAGCGACCTTGAGGTGATGCAAAAAGCCGCTGATATTTTAAAACAATTTAACGTGCCTTACGAAATTGAAGTGGTAAGTGCGCATCGCACACCTGCACGCATGATGGATTATGCACATACTGCCACACAGCGTGGACTGAAAATAATCATTGCAGGTGCAGGTGGTGCAGCACATTTGCCGGGTATGATTGCAAGTGTTACCACATTGCCTGTTATTGGAGTTCCTATAAAATCAAGCAACTCTATTGATGGTTGGGATTCTGTGCTTTCTATTTTGCAAATGCCAAACGGTGTGCCTGTGGCAACCGTTGCTTTGAATGGCGCGCAAAATGCGGGTTTGCTTGCAGTGCAAATTCTTGCAACAAGTAATTATTCTTTAAGTGAAAAACTTGCTCATTATAAACATGAGTTGAAAGAAAAAGTGATTCAGATGAATGAAGAAATTAAAAAGTAATGTTATCAATTCACAAAATGTTTTTATCATTGGGATAATTATTAATCGTCCCACATCGTGAAACAATTCTCCGCTCTTCTAATTACTCTTTTTATTTTCTCAAACTCTTTCGCTGGCAATGAAAACTTTCCCGTTGGTGCACGTGCTGCTGGTTTAGGAAATGCTGCGGTTACGCTTGATGATATGTGGGCTGCTTTTCATAACCAGGCCGGCACTGCGTATTTAAAAAATGTAAATGTTGGTGTGTATAATGAGATACGTTACGGATTAAGCGAGCTTTCGCTCAATGCTTTTGCTGTAGCAGTTCCTGTAAAAGATGTTGGAACATTTTCGCTCAGCGCAACTTACTTCGGATACAAATTATACAATGAACAAAAAATCGGTTTGGCTTATGCCAGAAAATTCGGTGATAATATTTCCGGAAGTTTGCAATTCGATTATCTTGCTACTAACATTAATGATGAATATTACGGGAACCAATCAGCCTTTGCTGTTGAAGCTGGTTTTCGCGCCAAGCTGCTTCCCAATCTCGATTTAGGTTTTCATGTGTATAATCCTACCCGCGCAAAGATGGCTGATTATACTGATGAGCGAATACCAACCGTTATGAAGTTAGGCTTGTGTTATCACTTCAATGATAAGGTTTTGTTTGCAGTGGAAGCAGAAAAAACAAGTGCGGCAAAGAATATTTTCAAAGCCGGCATTGAATATCAAATTGCAAAACCCTTGTACCTGCGTGCAGGAATTGCAACCAATCAAACAACAGGTTATTTCGGTTTCGGTTTAAATCTAAAACAGATTAAAATAAATTTTACAGCATCGTTTCATGAAACTTTAGGCTTTACTCCGCATACTGATTTAAGTTATGAGTTTGGAGGGAAGGAGTAGGAGTGGTAGTGGTAGTTTGCAATAATGTAATTCAGAAGGAAACCTTTTATTGGTTATATAGTATGAACTTCAGTGTGTAAACAAAACCAAATAATTTCTATTTCCAAATATAAAACACCGGCTTATTTGAATAGCCGTTAAAAAGAATGAGTATAGAAAGAGTTAAACGGTTATTGAAGCAAAAAGAAAATATGCGTCTTGAGTTTAAGGAGGCATCAATTGCATTACCCGGTAATCTTTTTGAAACAATTTGTGCAATGCTTAATCGTGAAGGCGGAGACATTATTTTAGGTGTAAACGATTTAGGAAAAGTAACAGGGGTGGAAGAGAATCATTTAAACACCATGATTAAAAATCTTGTGAATCTTACGAACAACGCTCAAAAATTAGACCCTCCATTTATCCTTTTTCCTACAACACATATAATTGATAATAAATATATTGTTCATATCCAGGTACCGGCAAGTTCGCAATTGCATAAAACTGCTGATATCGTTTTTGACCGGAGTTCAGATGGAGACTTTAAAGTAAAGCACCCACATCAGATTGTTGAAATTTATAATCGCAAACGTGCTCATTATACGGAAGGAGTTATTTTCCCTAAGCTGCTATTTAAAGATTTCAAAGCCGATTTATTTCCCCGCATCCGTAATCTTATCCGCAGCAATCATCCCAATCATCCCTGGTTATCTTTAAGTAACAAGCAGATGCTTGAGAAAGCAGGTTTATGGAAACATGATATGCATACCGGAAAAGACGGTTATACGCTTGCAGCAGTTTTGATGCTTGGTAAAGACGAAGTAATTCAAAGTGTTCTGCCACATTATAAAATTGATGCTTTACTAAGGGTTAAAGATACGGAGCGCTATGATGACCGGATGTATATTCAAACAAACCTGATTGAAGCTTATGAGCAATTAATGGATTTTGTAAGCAAGCACTTACCTGATAAGTTTTATATGGAAGGTGACCAGCGTATTAGTATCCGTACTAAACTTTTCAGAGAGGTGGTTGCTAATTTAATTGTGCATCGTGAATATATGAGCGCACATACCTGTACATTTATTATTTATGCAGACAGGGTTGAAACTCAAAATGCCAATAACCCGCATGGTGAAGGTCCGTTAGACTTAAATAAGTTTGCTCCCTTTTCAAAGAATCCTGTTATCTCAAAATTTTTTGCTCAACTCGGGAGGGTTGAAGAATTAGGTTCTGGATTTATTAATGTAAATAGGTTGATGAATAATTATTCTGATATTGGAAAGCCACAATTTATCGAAGGCGATACCTTTAAAATAATTATTCCGGTTGATGCTATTCCAAAAAATACTAATAAAAGCAAATTGAAAAGTCAGGTAGCTGAAACAACAAATATTACACTGCGAAAAGCTATACAAGATGTTGTTAAAGATTCAGTAGAAGATAGTGCAAGTGTTTTGATAACGAACCGTTTGATTAAAATGGTTTTACTAGTTTATAATAAGCCCGGAATAAAAAAGATCGAATTGAACAAAGCGCTTAACCTGTCAGATACTACAATTAAAAGAGATTTACAGACAGTTAGTATATTGGTTGAGTTTAAAGGCAGTCAAAGAACAGGAGGTTATTTTATCAGTACAATTTTGAATGAGAAATTATCCAAAATAAAGCAATGAATGACCTTGTAAATGACCCTGTAAATGACCCTGTAAATGACCTTGTAAATGACCTTGTAAATGACCCTGTAAATGACCCTGTAAATGACCCTGTAAATGACCTTGTAAATGACCTTGTAAATGACCCTGTAAATGACCTTGTAAATGAATATAGAAAATTTATGAATCTGATTCGAAAAACACTTTCAAAGACTGCATCATCAAAAAAGCAATTCACCTTTTTGATGGTGATTCTATTTTTTGCTTTTCAATATTCAAATGCACAGGTAACTCCAACCACAACCGAACAACAAGTAGATGACAGAATTGAAAAAGCAGCAGAAACCGGTGATGAAACAATTGACTATGATGAATTGAAACAGATTTTGGATGAGTATTCACAGCATCCGATAAATTTGAATCACACCACTAATGAACAGTTGCAGCAACTTGGTTTGCTGAATGATTTTCAGATTCAAAGTCTTTTAGATCATATTGCAAAGTATGGAGATTTAATTGCAATACAGGAATTGCAAACTATAGATGGTTTTGAAACAGATGACATACAACGTATATTACCTTACGTTAGAGTGAATTCAGATATTAATGCTACACACCTTTCGTTTGCTAAATATATAACTGAAGGAACTAACCAGATTTTATTGCGAAGCGAGCATGTATTGAGCGAGCAGGTTGGCTATAATCCTGTTGATTCAGCATCGAGTCAATATCTTGGCAGTCCGTATAAAATTTACTTTCGTTATAAATTAACTTATCAGCGAAAGTACAGTGCAGGTGTGGTTGCGGAAAAAGATCCGGGTGAAGAATTTTTTTCAGGAACAAAAGCCAACAATGGATTCGATTATTATTCAGCACATTTATTTATCCGTGATATCGGAATCATAAAATCACTTGCACTTGGTGATTACCAGGTGGAATACGGACAAGGCTTAACATTGTGGAGTGGCCTGGCTTTCGGCAAGTCTGCCGACCCGGCAAGTGTAATTCGTTTTGCTGGTGGACTTCGCCCTTATACCTCATCTAATGAAACGCAATTCAGGCGTGGTGTGGCAGTTTCTGTTCAGGCTGCAAAGCATTTACGCATTGACGGATATTATTCTAAACGCAATACTGATGGCAATGCAACCATTGTTGATTCGCTTAATCAGATTGGTGATTTCTCCTCGCTGCAAACTTCAGGCTATCATCGAACTGCTTCTGAAATTGAAGATCAGGGAGCTATTCAGGCTGTTTCTTATGGAGGTCATGCTGCTTACCGACAGCAGAAATTTGAAATCGGTTTTACAGCTGCAGCAACTCAACTTGATAAAGAATTAAAGCGAACTCCCTATTTGTATAATCAGTTTCAGTTTAGTGGTGATCATTTTTTTAATATGGGTTTGGATTATAAATTCCTTTATCGCAATCTTAATTTTTTTGGGGAAACATCGCGTTCGCAAAATGGTGCATTCGCAACAGTTAATGGATTAATAATGAGTGTTGATCCAAAACTTACACTTACCATTTTGTATCGCAACTATGATAAAAAGTATGAAGCCTTTGAAAGCAATGCCATTGCCGAAAGTGATAATTCTAATGAAAAAGGATTGTATTTTGGTATTGTAGCGAAACCCATTCGTATGTTTACGCTTACAGGTTACTTTGATATGTTTAGCTATCCGTGGCTGCGTTACCAGGTTGATGCACCTTCGCATGGTTTCGAATATATTGCACAATTGACATTTACTCCTAATAAAAAATTAGAAATTTATTTGCGTGAGAAGCAAACTTCAAAGCAGGAAAATGTTTCAATTGATGATGAACCGCCAATTGATTACGTAGTTAATGTCAATCAGTATAACACAAGAGTTAATGTTGCCTATAAAGTTTCATCTACTGTTACTTTGCGCAGCAGGGTGGAATTTGTGAAGTATGCAAAACAATTGAAACCAACCGAAACGGGATTTCTGATTTTTCAGGATGTGAGCTACAAACCAATGGGCAGTCCTGTTTCATTTACTTTGCGTTATGCTTTGTTTGATACCAGGAGTTACGACTCACGCGTATATGCTTACGAAAATGATGTTTACGGAGCCTACTCTATTCCACCAATGTATAACAAAGGCAGCCGCTTTTATTTTTTAGTGCGTTGGAGAATTGTGAGACACGTTGATCTTTTTGTCCGCTATGCCCAAACAGTTTATGACAACGTAAATGTTATTGGCTCGGGCCTTGATCAAATTAACGATAATGTGAAGTCTGATATTAAAGCTGTTTTAAAACTTGAGTTTTAATTTATGTTGAGCAAATTAACAATGTGTTTCATTAATGAGCTTTTACGACCTGAATTCTTAACTACTTTTTAATAACATCTTGTTGAGAAATAAGATAAGAATCATATTTTTTGAATGAATAGGCTATTACTTTCGCGCCCTGATAAAAACAAAACTTCAAATGAAAAAAATTCTGATTCCTGTATTAATGATTGTTGCATTGGCTAACCTTAGTTCATGTGTAACCAAAAAGAAATTCAACAGCCAGGTTGCAAAATATGACAGCCTTAAAATTGATAACGAGAAAAATAAAACGCTGCTTGCATCTTGTTTAAATGATAAAGATCGCCAGGCTAATCGGGTGACTACTTTAGAGGCAGAACTTGCTGAAACAAAAGCAAGGAGTAATGCCATGCTTAACCAGTTGAGCGATTTATCCGTAATCTCTAAAGAACAATCAGAGAGCATTAAAAAATCTTTGGAAAACATAAGTTCTAAAGATGCTTACATAAAAGATTTACACGTTGCAATGGCGCGCAAAGATTCGCTGAACATGGCTTTAATTATGAATCTTAAAGGATCATTAAAAGATGTAAATGATGAAGATGTAAATGTAAGAGTAGAAGGAAGTGCTGTGTTTATCAACATTTCTGATAAAATGCTTTTCAAAAGCGGAAGTTACGATATAATGCCTCGTGCAAAAGAAGTGCTTGGAAAGGTTGCTGATGTTTTAAAAGGCCAGCCGGATATGCAGTTTATGGTGGAAGGACATACAGATAACAAACCAATAAAAACAGCAACTATAAAAGATAACTGGGATTTAAGTGCCTTGCGTGCAAATGCAGTGGTACGTGTGCTGCAGAAAGATTATAAAGTTGACCCCAGCCGTATGATATCTGCTGCCCGCAGCGAATATGTTTCGATAGCACCTAATGATACTCCTGAAGGACGTGCAACCAACCGCAGAACACGTATCGTTATTCTTCCGCAATTAGATCAGTTCTTCAAATTGCTGGAACCTAAGAAATAGTTTTCGGTTATTCGTCATTGCGAGGAACGAAGCAATCTGTAATTGGTTAGTAGAGTTTAAAAGTATGGCTGGTATTTTATCAGCCATTTTTTCTGGAGTTAAAAGACATGCAATATTCTTTAATTGCATTCGACTTTAAATTTGCAATACAAAAAAAAGAAAGGAAGAAAATTATGTCCGCAACAATTTATCTCAAAGCACAACAAGTTAAAGGACAATTTAACGGTGGTGCTATACTTGAAAACAAACCTGTGCAAATGACTGAAGATGCAAGCAAGCTGCAACCTTATAGTAATTTATTTTACTGGGCGCATGCATGGAGCGATAACGGAAGTTTAATCGGAGAGCATCCGCACCAGGCTTTCGAAATTATTTCAATTGTATTAAAAGGTGACATTGAGCATTATGACAGTGCACACAAAGGCTGGAAGAAATTAAATGCCGGTGATGCGCAGGTAATACGAGCCGGCAGTGGTATAAGTCATGCAGAACGTATCAATGCAGGTTCTGAAATGTTTCAGATATGGTTTGACCCTAATCTTACGAAGTCAATTGAAAAACCTGCTTCTTATAATGATTATGCTTCAGCAACTTTTCCAATTTCAAAACAAAATGGAATGGGTGTGAAAACTTATCTTGGTGTTGATGCCCCTATGCAGTTAGACACGCCAGGAGTAACAATAAGAGAAATAAGTTTTGCAAAAGGTGAATTTGATTTGCCAATGAGTGCCGATAAAATTTATTCTGTTTACCTGATTGAAGGCGAATTAATTGTTGATGATAAAACAATGCACGAAAATGATTTTGCTTTATTAAAAGATGAAAGCAATTATCATTTCAATGTTATGCAAGCAGGAAAAATATTTGTGATAGAATCGCCTGTTGATCCGGGGTATGCCACTTATGCAGAGCGATACAGGTAGTTTTACATCAGCAACATTCGCATCGGATGCAGTTCCCTGTTAAATGGATTGAGTATAAGTCCCAGACTTTCAAGAGTGGTTGCGCCTAATAATGGTTCATCACCTTTCTCACCAAAAATAACAGGTGCAGCGCCACCCTCACCATTATACTCAAAATAAGCATCGCCAACTTTTCTTGAAATTTTTGTTCCGTCAGCTAAAACACAATCTAAAGTTTTATATGCTTTAATGTTTAGTTTGTTCAACAGGCCGGCAGGAACAAGACTGTAAACCGCACCGGAATCAATCATGAACTTTACAGTAATTTCTTTTTTCGATTGACGGGTAGGTTTTACCAAAAGATTTTTATGTGTGATTCCCATTGATGAATTATTTATACAAATTTATGATTAATTGAATGAAAAAAACAGAACGTCATAAAGAAGTTTTTCCGCGAATTGTATTTTAATTCTAAGTTATCGCTAACGATCTGATAAAGCAAATACCACTTTCATAACTCATGTCAATTCCCTTCTGTTTTGCAATCGTGGCATATAGTAAAGGTTAATTTTCAGATTGAGATATCGAAATCCGAAAATTTTTCAATAACAAATTGTTAATAAAATGTTACGGGTGATTAGTTATGATAAATAATTTTCTCTGTTATTGCAGAACTCATTAAGTGTAAAAATAATTTTTAAATAATTTTGATTTAACAAATATTTATAACTTTCTCCCCTCAAAAATTTAAAACTCCTGTTATGAAACAAAACATTTATCTAATTGCATTATTCGTAATGCTAAGCATCAGTGCGCTTGCGCAAGAACGTAAGATTACGGGCACTGTAACGAATGCGAAAGACAATAGCACCATTCCAGGTGTTACTGTAACTATTAAGGGCACTACCCAAGGTGCAATTGCTGATATTAATGGTCACTATGAAATTATGCTGCCGCAAGGTTCTAATACATTAGTGTTTTCATTTGTCGGAATGAAAAAGAAAGAAGTGCCTGTGGGCGTTTCTGATATTGTTAACGCATCTATGGAAGATGAAAATGTAAATGTAGGTGAGGTAGTTGTAACTGCTTTGGGTGTATCCCGTGAAAAGAAATCGCTCGGTTATGCAACCCAGGAAATTTCAGGGTCCCAGGTAACTGACGTCAAAAGCGGAAACTTTGTTAATCAGCTTTCCGGCAAAGTTTCGGGAGTCCAGGTAAAAAACAATGGTAACATGGGAGGATCAACCAATGTTATTATCAGGGGAACCTCCTCATTACTTGGTGATAACCAGGCTTTATTTATTGTTGATGGTGTGCCGATTGACAATTCCCGGAGTAATGTGTTATTTCAAAACCGTGGAACTGCAGGATACGATTACGGAAGTCCGGTATCTGATATAAATCCCGAAGATATCGAATCAATTAACGTACTCAAAGGTGCTGCAGCTACCGCACTGTATGGTTCAAGAGCAGCAAGAGGAGTTATTCTTATCACAACTAAAAAAGGAAAAACGTATTCAACAAGCACCAAGAAAAGAGTTGGCATTACCTTTAATTCAAATTTTACTATGGGTATAGTTGATAAAGAAACTTTTCCAACCTATCAGAATGAATATGGCGCAGGATATGGTCCTTATTACGATGGACCAGGCGGCCATTTTTTCCTTGAAAATGTTACCGGTTCAGACACTGCTGCTGACGGTTCTCCAAGCGGAGTTGTTACTCCATATACTGAAGATGCTTCTTATGGAGAACATTTTGATCCCAACTTAATGGTTTATCAATGGGATGCATTTGTTCCCGGATCGTCAAATTATCATGTAGCAACACCCTGGGTTGGTCATGCTTCTGATGAAAGCAATGGCCCGATTTCCTTTTTTGAGAATTCAATGTCATATACCAATAGTATAGCATTCGATGGAGGATCTGACAAAGGAACTTTCAGAGTTTCATTTGCAAATACTACTGAAAATGGAATTATGCCAAACAGTAAATTAGATAGATATAATTATGGTATTAATGGAAGTTTTAACCTTACAGATAAATTAACCGTAAGCGCTTCTGCTAATTATATCAAAACGGCAACAGTAGGACGTAACGAAACAGGTTATAACAATAACATTATGACAAGTTTCAGAGAGTGGTATGAAACAAATGTGAGTGTAGCACAATTGAAAGAAATGTATGATCTCACGGGTGGAAATTATGGATGGAACCCGGCATCTTCAAGCGATCCTGCTATTCCGATTTACTGGGATAATCCATATTTTCAACGTTTTAAAAGCTTCAGCAGCGATCAACGTGACCGCTTCTATGGAAATGTTGCTTTAAATTATAAAGTCAATAGCTGGTTTGATTTAATGATGCGTGGTTCTATTGATATGTATTCAACACTACAGGAAGAAAGAATAGCAAAGACCAGTAATGCAAAGCAATTTGGAATTGGCCAACCGGGCCAGGCCCCGCCAGATGCTACTTCAGGATATTCAAGGCTTAACAAGGATGTTAAAGAAACCAACTTTGATTTAATGGCAACATTCAAAAAAGAAATTAACGATAATCTTAGTTTTAGCGGACTTCTTGGTACTAATATCCGCAGAAACAATTTAAATACAATATTTGCTGCCACCAATGGTGGTTTAGTTGTTCCTGAATTATATTCCATTTCCAATTCAGTGGAAACTCCCAGCGCTTCTGTGGAGCACGAACAGAACATCGGAGTTAATGGTTATTTTGCCAGCGTTTCTTTGGGGTATCAAAGATTTTTATTTTTAGATCTTACGGCACGACAAGATTATTCTTCTACTTTACCGGAGAATAAAAACGGTTTTTTCTACCCGGGAGCGTCAGCAAGCTTTGTGTTTTCAGAAAAACTTAAAAATCTTACCTGGCTTGATTTTGGAAAGGTTCGTGCGAGCATTGCGCAAGTTGGTAATGATGCTCCGTGGGGCAGCATACTTGATGTTTATGATAAGCCCATCGCTTTTGGCAGTACAACTCTTTTTACGCTTCCCATCACAAAGAATAATAGTGATTTAAAGCCTGAACTTTCTTTAACGAAAGAGGCAGGTTTGGAAATGGTTTTCTTTAAGAGAAGATTAGGCTTTGATTTTGCTTATTACACTACTGACACTAAAGATCAGATTCTGCCGGTAGCTGTTACTACAGCAACAGGATACTCTTCCAAATATGTTAATGCAGGGGTTATTCAAAACCAGGGAATTGAATTGAACTTATACGGTACAGTAGTGAAGACTAAAGACTTCAGTTGGGTGATTAATCTTAACTTTTCAAGAAACAGAAATAAAGTTAAAGAACTGTTTGAAGGTGTAGATAATGTTCAGCTTGCTAATTTTCAGAATGGTGTAACACTTAATGCTACTCTTGGAGAAGCTTATGGTACTTTAAAAGGAACAGATTATGTTTACTACGTAGATGCTAACGGTGTTAAAACAGACCAAAAAGTTATAGGCGCTGATGGATATTATAAAAGAACAACTACAACAACTAATGTTATTGGTAATGTTAACCCTGATTATCTTGCAGGTATAGGAAATACGCTATCATATAAAAACTGGACATTTAGTTTTTTAATTGATATTCAACATGGAGGATCAGTTTACTCCTTAGATATGGCTTACGGTATGGCAACAGGTCTTTATCCTGAAAGCGTTGGAAATAACGACCTTGGAAATCCAGTTAGAAATACCTGGGCTACTGCTGATAGTGGTGGAGTAATTTTAGAGGGTGTTACCGAAAACGGATCTGTTAATACAAAACGTGTTAAGGGTGATGATTACAGGTTGTGGGGGTATGTGAAGAATCCAAACTCAGAATTTATTTATGATGCTTCTTATGTAAAACTCAGGGAATTAACACTTAGTTATAAAGTACCTTTAAAGGCTAATTCATGTTTTAGCAATGCCACATTTGGGATAGTTTGCAGTAATCTCTGGATTATCAGTAAAAACTTACCTTATGCTGATCCTGAATCCGGTCTTTCAGCAGGAAACATACAAGGTTACCAGGTGGGTGTATTACCTTCTACCAGGAATTTTGGTTTTAATTTAACCCTACAATTTTAATTACCATTAAAAAAATAAAACAAAATGAAAAAGATAATTATAATACTCATAGCAATTGCAGGTCTTAATTTTGTGTCATGCAAAAAATTAGACCAGATGAATATAGATACCAAAAGTGCTATTAAGGTTCCCAGTGCTACCTTATTTGCTAACGCATTAAGAAATTTGGTTGACCAGGAAACTACTCCTTCGGTAAATAAAAATGTATTCCGACCATTTTCGCAGTATTGGACTGAAACTACTTACATTGATGAATCAAATTATGATATAACCACACGTACTATTCCTGATTTTGAATTCAGAACAATTTACCGTGATGTTTTAAGTAATTTGCAAGAAGCAAAAAAAGTTATTGCTACAGAAACTGTCATTGAATCAAGCGATGCTGAAAAAAAGAATAAAACGGCAGTAACTGAAATTCTTACTGTATTTGCTTTTCAAAGAGAGGTTGACATTTTTGGTAATGTGCCTTATGAGCAGGCATTGGATATAACCAATATCTTGCCTGTTTATGATGATGCTCAATCTATTTATGCTAATTTATTTACACGATTAGATGCAGCTATTGGCGAAATAGATGTTACTGCGAATGGTTTTAATGATGGAGATTTAGTTTATAACGGAAACATGGCTAAATGGAAAGCTTTTGCAAATTCGTTGAAACTGAAAATGGCAATTACTGTAGCAGATGTGGCTGCTCTTGATCCGGGAGGAAAAGCTACAAGTGCTGTTGCCGGTGGAGTATTTACTTCATCTGCCGACAATGCAACTTTTGCATATTTGACCGCTTCTCCCAATACAAACCCTATATGGGTTGAGTTAGTTGCTTCCGGTCGTTATGATTGGGTTGCTGCAAATACTATAGTTGATAAAATGACTTCGCTGAACGACCCGAGAATGCCTTTTTATTTTGATGATAATTTGGGAGGTGGAGTTTATACAGGCGGAATATTTGGAGAAAGTAACGATTATTCTTCTTATACACATGTAACGCCAACAATTCAGGCACCGGACTGGAGAGGTCTTCTCCTTGATTACACCGAGGTACAGTTTTACCTTGCTGAAGCTGTCGAAAGAGGCTTTATTGGCGGATCAGCGGAAACATATTATAATGAAGGCATCACTTCTTCTATTACTGAATGGGGAGGTACGGCTGGTGATGCATCAGCATATCTTGCAAACCCTGCTGTTGCCTATACAACTGCTGCCGGAACGTACAAAGATAAGATTGGAACTCAGGCATGGCTCGCTTATTATGACCGCGGACTGCTTGGCTGGACTACATGGAGAAGATTAGATGCTCCAACATTTAATCCTCCTGCTTCCACATTGGCGCCTTTTCCATTGAGATACACTTACCCTGCAGGAGAACAAACATTAAATGGCACTAACTATACTGCTGCTGCTGCTGCGATAGGAGGAGATGAACAAACTACAAAGTTGTTTTGGGATAAATTTTAATAGTTAATAAACTATTCCCTTTTTGATAAAAGAAGCCGTCTCAAAAAATTGAGACGGCTTTTTCTTTTTATATGCTTTTTTATAAATGAAATAAAATCAACTGCATATTGTGCCTGATAAATTAAAAATGAAAGTAAAGCCGCCAATTACAAAGTTGGACATTGCAGTAATATAAATATTTTCGCGCTCGCTTAATAAAGTTTGATTTTAGATGAGTCAAACTTTTATCTCACTTTTAACTATGAATTCAATTACAAATAGAATAAAACAAAAACTTGCAATAAGACCTAAGATCAGGGCTTTTCTGAGGTCTTTTTATTTAGATGATTATGCATTGGATACGGATATGTATTTTAAGCTTAAGGCGCTGGAAACAACTTGCGATTATATAACGAAAAACATGAGCGGTATTCCAAAGTATCCTGAAAGATTTGATGTTTTAAAGCATGGCTTAAGCAAGGTTTCTTTAAACGGGCTGTATTGCGAATTTGGAGTTTTTAAAGGCGATTCGCTGATGTTTATTAAGCAAAACACCAATCAGGAAATACATGCATTTGATTCGTTCCAGGGATTACCTGAAACCTGGAAAAGCGGTTATGAAAAAGGCTTTTTTAAATTGAAAAAAGCGCCATCATTCGGTAAAGGAGTTCAGGTGCATGTTGGATGGTTTGACGATACCATACCAGATTTTATCAAAAATTATACTGATGATAAAATTGCTTTTCTGCATATTGATTGTGATTTGTATTCCTCAACCAATACCATCTTCAAAGGTTTGGAAAAAAAAATTCAGGATGGAACAGTAATCGTATTTGATGAATATTTTAATTATCCCGAATGGGAACAGCATGAGTACTTAGCATTCCAGGAATTTATAAAACGCAATAATCTTAGCTATGAATATTTGAGCTATAACAGTAAAGGCTTCCAGGTGGCTGTAAAAATTAAAAACCCGATTAGTTAATAAAAGAATAACCAGGATAAATAAAATATAATTAATAAAACTATGAAACCAGAAGCAGGATATAAAGAGGTAGCTAATTATTACGATGAACTTTGGGCTAAGTTAGAGAAAGAATCAATGGCCGGTATTAATAGCCGCCATAGAATGATATTAAACAAACTAAAGAAAGCCGGTTTAAACAGCAATTCTACGTTACTCGAAATTGGTTGCGGTATAGGAACACTTTCATCATTTATTGCCAAATATGTAACTAACGGAAAAGTTACAGCTGTTGACATTAGCCCCTCATCAGTTGAGTTCGCAAAGAAAAAATATTCAGATCAAAAGAATCTTGAATTCTTAGTGAGTGATATGACCAATTTTAATTACGATGGCAAGTTTCAATTTATTTTGTTTCCTGATGTTTTAGAGCATATCCCGGTTGAGGCACATGCTAATATTTTTAAAACCATCAGCGGTCTCGTTAATGAGACTTCGAAAGTTTTGATAAACCTTCCTAATCCGCGTGCAGCAAGATGGTTCATCAAAAACAAACCGGAACTTATGCAGATTATTGATCTGGACATTGAGACTGACTTTATTATTAATACACTTTGCCCTAATGGCTTTTTTCTTGAAACCAAAGAAACTTATTCTTTATACATTGAAGAACCTGAATATGAGTGGTTTGTTTTTAAAGTAAACCATGAATATAAAACCATTACAAAAAGATCAAAATCGAAAATACTTTGGAATAGTATTAAATTAAGATTGGCAAATATTTTCTCTTGAAAAACAAAATATTATTCATCTACACAGGTCGTTCCTCTTTTGTTAAAAAAGATATAGAGATACTTTCTCAAAAATATATTGTAGATGAATTTGCCTTCATCGCCTTTCCAAAATGGAAAACACCTTTTCTTCTTTTAAAACAATTTTTCTTGTTGTTGTTTAAAGGAAAGAGTTATTCGTTAATGATTACTCAGTTTGCAGGCTATCACTCCTATCTTCCTGCTTTGCTTGGCAAATTATATAATACAACGGTTTTGATTATTTGCGGTGGTACTGAAAGTGCGGGCTTTCCTTCCATAAGTTATGGCAACTTTAATAAAAAGTGGCTTGGGCTTTTTACAAAGTGGTCAATTAATATGGCAACACATCTTGCACCAAAACATCAATCACTTATTCATTTCAAATATGATTATGATGATAAAGATTACCCTGAACAGGGCTTGCAGTTTTTTATAAGGAATTTTAATACACCTTATACGATCATTGAAAATGGATATGATGCTTCAAAATTCAGATGCATTGCTGCAAAAAAGAAAAACAGTTTTGTTACTGTAGCGGCAGGTATCGGAACCTCAAATATTATTCCTTTAAAAGGTATTGATTTAATTATTGATGCTGCGCCACATTTTTCAGATTGCAGTTTTTACCTGGTTGGCGTACCTATTGATTTTAAAATGCAACTTAAATCATCCAATGTAATTTGCCTGCCGCAATTAAAAAACGAAGAGTTGATAAAACTGTACAGCGAAGCTGAATTTTACCTGCAACTGTCCATGAGTGAAGGCTTTCCGAATGCTATTTGCGAAGCCATGTTATGCGAGGGTATTCCTATAGCAAGCAATGTAAATGCATTACCCGATATAGTTGACAATGCAGGATTTATTTTATCGCGAAGAAATAATGATCAGTTAAAACAAATCATAGCAACTGCATTGCGAAGCGATAAAAACCTTTTGCGTTTGAAAGCGAGAAAACATATTGCAGATAATTTCAGCATTGAAAAAAGGGCATCTAAAATTTTAAATCTTGTTGACCTTTTGATTGAAAAAAAACAGTAGCTTCGAAAACTTTAAAAACAAACTGATGAAGCAACTTATCTTATCAACAATCATTCTATTACTATTTATCAACTGCTGCTTCGCTCAGCAATATACTTGGCTTCAAAAGGCATCATTCCCCGGAACTATAAGAGGAGCTGCAGTAGGGTTTGCTATTGGAGATACTGGTTATGTTGGTACCGGTTTTAATACAGCAACTACTTTTTTTAATGATTTTTTCAAATGGGATAAAACTACAAATACATGGTCGCCTATAGCATCATTGCCTGCAAGTGCAAGGTATGCAGCAGTTGCTTTTTCAATTGGAAACTATGGATATGTCGGCACAGGATGGTCATCTACACTAAGCCAGCTTGCCGACTTCTGGCGTTATGATCCAACTACAAATTCCTGGACTGCGATTGCAACATTTCCCGGTAATCCGAGATATACAAGTTCAGTATGTGTGGTAAATGGAAAAGCTTATTTTGGATTAGGCTATCAGCCACTGTTTAATGACGTTTGGGAATATGATCCAGTAGCAAATAGTTGGACACAGAAAGCTAATTTTCCTGGTGGACCAAGACAAAGTGCAGTGGCATTTGCTTTAGGCAATTATGCTTATTTTTTAACTGGCAACAATGGGTCTAACAAAAGTGACATGTATCGTTTCGATCCTGCAACTAATACCTGGATTCAGAAATCAAATTTTCCGGGTGCAGCGAGGTACGGTGCAGTTGCAATGGAGATTAATGGTAAAGCTGTTGTAGGAACCGGTGGCGATGGCTCATCCTTTTTTACAGATTTCTATGAGTATGATGCTGCAACCGATACATGGTGTCAGTTACCAAATTTACCTGCACCTGGTAGAAGACATGTTGCACAATTTTCAATCGGAAATAAATCATACCTCGCCACAGGAGTTACAAGTGCAAGCGGTATTGGCGTTGACGATCTTTGGGAGTTAACCGATGTCGTTGCCACCTTCATCCCCAATATCACTCCCTGTAATTTATCAGTAAGTTTTACTTCGCAAACAACAACAGCTACAGGTTATTCCTGGAGTTTTGGTGATGGCAACACAAGTTCATTGGCTAATCCCAATCATACTTACAGCGCTTTGGGAACTTATAATGTTCAATTGATAGTTTATTACAATTGCGGCACCGATACCGTTAACCAGCAAATTACATTAACAGGTGCTACCGCTACTGCAGCCTTCAATTATTTGCAAACTCCATGTTCCTACAACATCAGTTTCACAAACTTATCAGTAAATGCAAATTCATTTCAATGGGATTTTGGCGATACCAATACCGATACTGTTGCAACCCCTAATCATACTTATACAACAGCAGGAAATTATGTTGTTACTTTAATTGTAAGCAGCGCATGCGATACTGATACAGTACAACAAAATATAACTGTTACCCCCGTTGCGCCTCCGGCTACAGCCGCATATAATTTTAATGTAACGCCATGTACCTATACGGTAAACTTTATTAATACCTCTGCAAGCGCTACCTCTTACATTTGGCAGTATGGCGATGGCAACAGCAGCACCACACTTGCTACGAGTCACTATTACACTTACTCCGCTGCGGGAAATTATAATGTAAATCTTATCGCCATCAATAATTGTGATACAGATACTTTGCAGCTACAGGTTGTAATTCCTGTTATCAACGTTCCTGTTCCGTCATTTACTCCTCAGCAAACTTCCTGTAATACGGATGTTCAATTTAATAATACTACTGTTAACGGAGTTACTTATTCATGGTTGTTTGGCGATGGAAATACAAGCACGCTTTCAAACCCTTTAAATACTTATCCCGCTGCGGGAAATTACACGGTAACACTCACAGCTTATGGAACCTGTGATACTGTAAGCATACAACAACAGATAAATGTTTTATCATCGGCCATAGCCATTGCAGGTTTTAATTATGCAACCAATATTTGCGATAGTTCAATAACACTTACGAATATTTCACAAGGCGCAACAAATTATATATGGAGCTTTGGAGATGGAACCACTTCTACATTAATGCAACCGATACATCAATATAATGCTCCGGGAAATTATACTGTTTTCCTGTTAGCAATAAATCCATGTGATACTGATATTACACAGCAAAATATTTTCATATCAACATATATTCCTGCAATTGCAGCATTTAATTTTGTAGTCCCTCCGTGTTCAACACAGGTTACTTTCAATAATCAATCCTCAAATGCTTTGCACTATTCCTGGAATTTTGGTGACGGAACTTTTGATACTAATTCTAATCCTGTTCATCAATACGGAGTAGCAGGAAATTATACGGTTACACTTGTTGTTAGTGATACCTGCAAAAGCGATTCTGTTACTATGCAGGTTAATCTTACTGCTGCGGCTACACCTGTTGCCGCTTTCAATACAAATCCGCAACCCTGCGACAGCATTGCTTTAAGCTTCAATAATAATTCTGCGAATGCATTAAGTTATTCATGGGATTTCGGTGACGGAAGCACTTCAAGCATTTCAACACCTTATCATATCTATTCAAGTCCCGGTGTTTATACCGTTACTTTAGTTGCTGCCAATAATTGTGATACTGATACTTTTATACAAAATGTTACAGTTGATTCATTGCAATTTCCTAAAGCAGATTTTCAATTTCAAGTAACTCCTTGTACAGGCAAAACAACCTTTACAAATAATTCTACCAATGCATCCGCTTATTTGTGGAATTTTGGTGATGGAACTTCTTCAACTGATTCAATTCCTGTTCACACTTATACCACTACGGGCGCTTATAATGTTACATTGATAGCCAATCCCGGTGACCCCTGCAGCGATTCGCTTACACTAACAGTTACCATAACTGATGCGGCCGCCATAGATTGGTTCATACCCAATTGTTTCACACCCAATGATGACGGGCTTAACGATGTGTTTGAAATAAAAGGGTTAAGTGATTGTGTTGATTACCATTTGAAAATATTTAACCGCTGGGGAAGAAAAATTTTTGAATCATCAAACGATATAAAAAACTGGGACGGTACTTTTGAAAAAACCAATGTGCCCGAAGGAGTTTATATGTACATCTTCAATGTTAAAGAAAAAGAATTTGCCGGTGCAGTAACCTTACTGCGGTAATGATTGCAGGCGCGGATTGCGGATTGCATTCAGATCAGATGTTCGCTTGATAACCATTAAAAAAGTAGATACATTACCTTTCCCTGTTATTTCGGGAAATGAATTTATGGTAGCAGAGTCACCATTATATTTCATTTTCTTAAGCGCTTCTGTAGTTGCAGCATTTTTATAAAACACTGCAAATTCTGTGGATGGTGTTTTATCAAAAATAAATCTTTCACGATCAGTATCATTCTTCATTTCTACAGTTTGGGCATGAACATATTCGCTTTCCTCTGGACCTGTTCGCATGTTCATTTTAATTTCGCCAATATCCACAAAGCTATTATCTGTTAATTGTGTAAAAGCTATGCGCAACGCTTTTATATTTTTTGCATCAACGGTAAAGAGATTGTTTTTACTGCTGAATCCCTGGTTCAGAATGGATAAACTTTTCCATTTACTTTTCCCTTCGGGCATGTATGTAAATTCAATTTTGCCTGAAAGATTGGTAGCTGATACAATCTCAATTTGCTGTGCATCCAAAGCTTCGGTAAACTCCATTTCGATGATTGGCGGCTCAGCCTGATCTTTTTCACGCTTCAACCTAAACGTTGTATTGTCATTATGGTCTGTAAGTTTTGAAGTTTGTTTGAGGGTGTCAATTCTATTTACAGAAAGTTTTTTAACTAATTCAGCTGTGAGTTTATTTACATATTTGTTTTGAATGCTTAGCGTGCCATCACTGCCGATAGTTGCAGGCACGCTATAGTTTATCGAATCAATAATGCAACCCCTGTATCCTATCACTTTATTATAACACCAGGTGCTCCACAGCAAGCTCGTTTTTTTGAAAAACTCATCACGGGTTATACGATACAATTGATCTGCTTCAATCACCTGTGCTTTCATGTACCAGTTGTTTACATTTTGTGATGATGTTCCCCTGTCATATTTAAGCCAGCTACCACTATCATAATAGGTTACACTTTGTTTTATAGATTTAAAACACTCATCTGTCAATTTCCTTGTTTCAGTATCACCCGGAAAAAATTTACAATAATCATCAAGCAACAAAACTGTTACCATAAATCCATTGAGCACGTGGAGATGTTGTTTTGAATTTGGATATTCTTCAATCCATACTTTTCCCTGTGGTGTAGTGTCTAATAAACCCTTTTGTGAAACCGGCAGGATGATCATGTTTTTAATTTTTACCATCAGGGGCAATACAGTTTTATCCTTAGTGAGGTAATAGTAACGCACCAATACACCAAGCACTTCTGCTTGAGCAAGCCCTGAATACCAGGGTGGTTTTAAATCATGAAAAGCAACCGTGTAAGGATATCCAACCACATCATCAGTTATCTGCATGTAAAATTTCGGATCGGTTAAATATTTAACCTGGTTAAGGAATTTGGTTTTGATCTTTTCATCTTTTGTTTTCATGTAAGCATCAAAACAGGTTAGCGCATATTGACTGATTACTACAGGATGATATGTTTTCCTATTCATTAAAATCCCCGCAGAGTCGAAAGTCAGATCAGGATTAGTTTCCCAATGAACCATAGTAACACATCTTGAAACCACCCATTCATTGTTTAAAAATTTAAAGTCTTTGGTTGGCTCATATACCCTTGCATTTCCGGGTTTACGAAAACTGTAAAATGAAACAGAGCTGGCAAAAACCATAAAAATTAATGCTGTAGAAAACAGTTGATGTTTTTTATTCATGAAAGAAAACCGGAATACTTATGATTTTTCAGAACTCCAAAAGTATCATATTAGTTTTATTTGGAAAGCCCTGTTCAACTTAATTGAAATAACAACAAAACTCCGCTATTATACTAGGAACGGGATAAATTGTTGCATCTCTCTGACCTTATTTTTTTAAACCTTAGTAGAAAGAAGATGCTTAGTTTCCTCTACCTTATTACCTTATCTCTCGCAGAAAAATAAGGTAATAAGGTACCGATTCTCGTTTGATTTTTTTCTACTAAGGTTTTTCTCACTTTGGGTAATACACATTTTTGACATCAAAATAAATGCAACAATTTACCCCGTTTTATGTATAATAAGGAATACATTTAAAACAAAAACAAATAAAACCTTCCTTCAAAAAAGTAATTAAGAATCCAATCTTAATAAGTGTTCAATAAGGGATAAAATAAAATTGAAAGTAATGTTACTTTTGGATTATGAAAATATTCATTCCCCCATTGAAAATTTTTGCATCACTCCTGCTTTTAATTTTCAATTTACAAGTTTCGGCAAAGTTTGAAAACGGTCATTACAATCATAAAAACAGCAATGTTTATGCGCTTTACAATGGAAAGTGTTTGAACAACAGTTTGATTGTTCCTGATAAATCAATAACGCTCCTTTTGCCTCCGGTAGCTAACCTTGATACCATTTCAGTACCGGCTAACTCAACCACATACATAAATGTATTAACAAATGATTTTGATCCTGCTGGCAATCCTTTTTATTTAGATTCAATTACCGAAGGTCCGCTTTTGGGTTCGGCCATTATAATTGGAAATCAAATTGCTTATACGCCTGCTGTAACACAGTGCGGATTAATTGACACACTTACTTACCAGATCAGGAACAGCAACAATGAAACAGATACTGCAAAAGTTATCCTTTATATCATAGGAATTTCCACCCCTATTATAACAGCTAATACTCCCATTTGCATTGGCGGTATTCTCCAGTTAACATCAAATCCCTACAACGAAGGTGATTACTTATGGGCCGGGCCTGCCGGGTTTACTTCAGGTGTTGAAAACCCGGTGCTCGGCAATGTCGGGCTGATTAACAGCGGAACCTATACACTTGTAGTTAACGGTGGAGGTTGTACCAGCGATACGGCTTATATAAATGTTGTAGTAATACCACTGCCAACAGTTAGCCTGCCTGCTGATACTACTTTATGCGCTGGCGATTCCTTATTGCTTGATGGCGGGGCCGGGTTTAATTATACCTGGTCAAACGGTGTAACCACTCAAACTCAAATCATTGATTCATCAGGAACCTATATCGTAACAGTTAGTAATTTGTGCGGAACAGCTACAGATAATATGCAGGTTACTTTTATTGCACCTCCTGCACCAAACCTTGGAAATGATTCAGCAATTTGTATCGGTAGTTCTTACACGCTACATGCTAATACCAATGCACAAAGTTACTTGTGGAGCAATGGAAGCACCTTATCAACTTTAACTGTAAATACATCAGGCACTTACTGGGTTATTGCTACTAACCAATGTGGCAGCGGCACTGATACAGTTGTGATAATTGTTTCTAATCCATTGCCACCAATTACAATTGGTAATGACACCCTGCTTTGCAATGGAGATTCTGTTTTGTTAGATGCCGGCAGCGGGGTTGGCTTAACTTATCTGTGGTCAAATGGTTTCACTACTCAAACTGTATTTGTATCAGCACCCGGAACCTATATTATTACAGTTACCAATGCCTGCGGAAGTAAGAAAGACACTATTGATTTATCTACAGCCGTTACACCCGTTATTAACCTGGGGGTTGACACCTCACTTTGTTTTGGAGTGCCAACCATAATAAGCGGACCCGGGAATGCAACCACTTATCAATGGAGTACGGGAGGTACTAATCAGCAACTTTCTATTGATTCCTTAGGCACTTATTGGCTCATTGCAATTAATCAATGCGGCAGCGATACAGACTCGGTTTCATTCAATTCCTTTGATCTGCCGCCTGTTGTAAATCTTGGAAACGACACCTTACTGTGTAATGGCATTTTAATTTCCTTGGATGCCGGCAGTGGTTATGCTTACAATTGGTCAAATGGTTCAACTACGCAGGTTATAAGTGTTGATACCCAGGGAACCTATTGGGTAACAGTTAGTAATACGTGTGGTAATGCAAATGATACTATCAATATCACCACTGAAACCACACCACTTGTAAACCTGGGCACTGATACTACACTTTGTGCAGGTGGAAGCACTACGCTTACCGCACCGGCCAATGCAACATTTTATTTATGGAGTGATGGTTCAACGCTTCAGAATTACACTGCAGATACATTAGGGACGGTTTGGCTTATTGCAGGCAATGTATGCGGCAGTGATACTGATTCGGTTTCATTTAATTCATTTGTACTGTTACCCGCTGTCACGCTAACTAATGATACTTTACTCTGTAACGGATCAGGTATTTTATTAGATGCCGGTGCCGGCTTTATCTATTCGTGGTCTGATGGTTCTACTACCCAGACCATAAATGTTAATACACAGGGAACCTTTACGGTAACTGTTACTAATGTTTGTGGAAGCGCAAGTGATAGCATAAATATTAATACCGAGGTTACACCTGTTGTTGACCTGGGAGGCGATACTTTGATTTGTACAGGTGGATCAGTAACCTTAACAGCACCTTCAAATGCTACCACTTATTTATGGAGTGATGGTTCAACATCTCAAAATCTTATTGTTGATACTTTAGGCACTTATTGGTTAATTGCCACAAATATTTGCGGAAGCGATACAGACTCTGTTACATTTTATGCATTTGCCCTGCCTCCCGTTGTCAATCTTGGTAATGACACTTTATTATGCAATGGCTTGTCCATTAATTTAGATGCCGGCCCAGGTTATTTATACTTATGGAATGATGGTTCTACAACGCAAGTGATTAGTGCTGCAGCACAAGGTGTATATTCCGTTACAATTACCAATGTGTGCGGAAGTGTAAGTGATTCCATATTTATAAGCAATGAAAATACACCGCAGGTTAACCTTGGTAACGATACCTATCTTTGCGAAAACGCAACCATTATTTTAACCGGCCCTTCAAATGCAACATCATATTTATGGAATGATGGTTCTACTTTGCAAACACTTTCAGTAGATTCGATTGGTTATTATTGGCTGATTGCAAATAATATTTGCGGTAGCGATACTGATTCAATTTACATAACACCGTTGATTAACCTGCCAACAGTAAACCTCGGTAATGATTTAATTGTTTGTAACGGTGGAACAGTGCAATTGTTAGCCGATAGTGGTTATACTTATTTATGGTCAACCGGTTCAACTGATCAGTCTATAATTGTTGCAGCATCAGGGACCTATATTGTAACTGTTGATAATGGTTGCGGAACAGCAAAAGACACTGTTGAAATAACAGTCGGAATAACTCCTGTTGTAAATCTTGGTAATGACACATCGCTTTGTGCAGGTAATTCCATCACTTTCTATCCGCCAGTTAATGCAACACTTTATTTATGGAATAACGATTCAACCTATCCAAGTTTTACCACTGATACGGCCGGCACTTTCTGGTTAATAGCTACTAATCTTTGCGGAAGCGATACTGATTCAATCACTGTTAATGCAATTATACCTTTAGCTACAGTTGATCTTGGCAACGACACTACATTCTGCGTGGGCGATAGCATTACTTTAAATGCCGGTGCCGGTTTTATATATCAATGGTCAAATGGCTCAAGTGATCAAAGTATAATCGTAAATACTACGGGAACATATACAGTAACAGTGAGTAATGTTTGCGCAACTGCAACTGATGTTATCCAGATTGGAAGTGAAACGATCCCCAGCGTAAGTCTTCCGAACGATACTTCATTGTGCAGCGGCACATCACTCACAATTAATGTCAGTGGAAATGCAACCACTTTCTTATGGAACGATGGCAGCACACTTGATCACATAAGTGTTGACACAACAGGAATTTATTGGGTGACAGCATCCAACAAATGCGGCAGTGCAAGCGATACGATGATCATAAATAATATTTATCAATTACCTAAAGTTGATCTTGGCACTGACACTTCGCTTTGCTTCGAACAATCAATTCATCTTAGCCCGGGAGTTTTTGCAAATTACCTTTGGCAGGATAATTCAACTAATCCGTTCTATCACGTAACGCAGCAAGGTACGTATTGGGTACAGGTTACCGATAACAATGGCTGCAAAGCCAGCGACACTTTAATAGTGGATACGGTTTATGCTTTACCATCAGCATTCTTACCGCCAGATACTTTGATATGCACAGGTGATACGCTAACCATTAACAGCTTGAATAATTACAGTTCGTATTTATGGAATGATGGTTCAGGCAGCAGCCAGATTACAGTTAACGATACAGGATATTACTGGCTTGCAGTAGTTGATCAAAATGGATGTTCGGGCATTGATACTATTTTAGTTGGCAGTAATTGCGACTCAGTGGATTTGGATTCAGTGATTTTCTTTCCAAATGTATTTACTCCAAATGATGATGACCAGAATAATACATGGCATGCAACAGGACAAGTTGATTTTTTTGAAATAGAAATTTTTGATCGCTGGGGCGTGAAAATGTTTGATGCAAATTCAATTTTAAAAGAATGGGATGGGCGTTATCAAAGCAATGATTGTCCTGCAGGAGTTTACTATTACATAGCTAAGTATCGCATTAAGGCTAATGACGAAATGAAAATCAAGACTGGATTTATAACGCTGTTGAGGTGATGCTTGGGTAATTGAGGTAATGGATTTTTTTTGAGCGAACTAAAGTTCACTGTTACAGGCTTACGCATGTGCAACCACTTTTCCATTATTTTGCGGGCTGCTTCTTGCCTCTTGGCTCTTGCCTCTTGCCTCTTGCCTATTGCCTCTTGCTCATTGCCTATTACTCTTAATTCATAATCCCGCCACGGCTTATTTTCCTGATCTGTTGTTCTACAATTTCTTTATAAGTTCTTCCAATCGGTAATGACTGTTTGTTTATTTCAACCTCATTGGCGTTGTAAGCAGTTATCTGATCAGTGTTTATAATAAATGACTTATGAATGCGGATAAATTTTGCTTCTCCCAGCAACTCATCTATTTCCCCTATCTGAAATTTGGTGACTAAGCTTTTTTCTTTTGTATGTATGCGGATGTAATCTTTCAAACTTTCAATATACAAGATGTCATCTGCATAAACCTTCACACGCTTTTTATCAATATTGAAAAAATAAAATTTCTTAACCTGCGGATCATCAATATGCATAACCCCAGTTTCCTTATTTTTTTCAAATACTTTATTCACGGCCTGCAAAAAACGGCTGAACTCAATAGGTTTCAGCAAATAATCAATCACGTTTAGATTAAACCCATCCAATGCATATTGATGATATGCTGTAGTAATTATGATATTGTATTTACCGTTTAATGTTTTGATAAAATCAATGCCATTGACTTTTGGAAGATTAATATCCAGAAATATAAGTTGAATATTTTCCGCACGCAGTTTTTCCATTGTTGCAAAAACATCTTCACAAATACCACAAAGTTTTAATCCGGGTATTTGCAAAATATAATCACGCATTATTTCTGCAGCCAGTGGCTCATCTTCTACTATCAAACAGTTCATTAGCGGAATAACTTGAAAGATCAATTTGTAAATCTATTGTGAAAGTATTTTTTTTTTCTGAATGAGAGAATTTGTGTTTTCTATATAGCAATTCTAACTGTCTTTTAATATTTGACAAGCCTATTCCTTCTTCATTTTCAGTTTTAACCGACTGCATTGCCACAGGATTTATGATCTTCAAAGTGAACATGTTTTTAATGAGCGAAATTTTTATTTCTATCTCAGCAGCACCATTTACATTGCCATGCTTGAATGTATTTTCAATCAGTGGCAAAATGAGCAGTGGTGCAATTTGTGTTGAATCATTCTCAATGTTCCTTTCAAGTTTAAGGTTTATTCTTTTTCCGAAACGAAGTTGCTGCAGCTCAAGATAATCATCAATTATTTTCAACTCATCTCCGATTGAAGTTGTTTTTTTTTCAGATTCATAAAGCATGTAACGTAAAATTTTTGAAAGCCGCATTACTGCATCAGCAGTATTTCCTGATTGTGTTCTTGATAAAGCATAAATACTATTCAATGTATTAAACAAAAAATGCGGGTTGAGTTGCGATTTTAGATGCAGCATTTCTGATTTGAGTTTCTCCTGCATCAAAGCTTTTTCATTTTTAATGGCATCAATCCTGAGCCTGAATAATTTTATTGCAGCAGCAATTCCTATAACCTGCAACAAGTCAAGCATCGAATAAAAGAATCGTGCAACAAGTTGAAATGCCGTTAGTGGTCCGGGATCTTCATGATATACATAAGGCCAGATGATCAACTGGATAAGCATCCTGTAAACTCCAACCATAAAAAGCAAAACAAAAATGCTTTCAAAAAACAGCTTGAATTTGCCGGGCGAATTAATCCAGCGTGGTATGAGCAAATACAGAACATAATAAACTACAGGCACTTTGACTGATAGTACCAGCAACTGCGTTAGTATTGAATCAAACAACAGTTCAGAGGTAGGATGTGCAGTAAAAGATAATGAAAGATAAAGCTCATTAAAAAGGTTCACACCAAAATAAACCAACCAGAATAACAGGTGCAGCAAAATTCTCTTGTTGTTTTTCACACGTTAAATATCATCAATTAAAACTTTTTGCAATTATAAAAAAGACGTAATGCAATTTCTTACCCACAAACAACATGATGCATCGAATAAAATTCATTCATCGGTTTTAAGATGCTATATGTATGATAAAATAAGTTGTTCCTATACTTTCCCAAAACAAATAACTTATGGTGTATATGTTTGGATGAGAAAAATAAATTCTAAAATAAAATGAAAACATTTCAGGCAAACTACTCAACCATCAAAATCATAACTGCTTCCCTCCTACTTCAATTTGCATTTCAAATTTCATCCGCCCAGTCGTTCACTAAAATAACCACGGGTGATGTAGTAAATACACCCGGAGATTACCGCAGTGTAAACTGGATTGATTATGACAATGATGGTTATCTTGATTTACAAATCACAAACGGAAATGCAGCAGGTGATAACAACACGCTTTATCATAACAATGGCAACGGAACTTTTACTACTGTGCTCACGGATCCGATTGTATCCGACAATCAACCTTCTGATGGCGCTACCTGGGCCGATTTTGATAACGATGGCGATGTGGATTGCTTTGTTGTAAATTGGTATGGCATCAACAATATGTTTTACATCAATAATGGTAACGGCACATTCACCCAGGATATGACAAGTGTTATTGCAACCGATTCCGGATATTCTGAAACTGCAAGCTGGGGTGATTATGATAATGATGGATATGTGGATTTGTACGTGACCAACAGCGATAGTGTTTTAAGAAATTATCTCTATCACAATAATGGCAACGGAACTTTTACAAAAATAACTTCCGGAAATCCTGTTACAGATCAACGCATATCAAGGTGTGTAAACTGGACTGATTATGACAGTGATGGTGATGCAGATATTTTTGTTTCTAATGAAGGAAATCAAAACGAAAATCTTTATGTGAATGATAGCACAGGAAATTTTACTTCAATCACAACAGGCGTATTGGTTACAGCCGGTGGAAAAACAATGAGCAGCAGTTGGGGTGATTATGATAATGATGGCGACCAGGATGTGGTGCTTGCAAACGACCAGGGAAATGAAGCCTTTTTCAGAAATGATGGTGCAGGTGTTTTTACAAAACTCATTACGGATACATTAGTTAAGTGTGGGGGAAATTCTTTTGGCTCCAACTGGGGTGACATTGATAATGATGGTGATCTTGATTTGATCATTACCAATTCCTTCTGGGGAGGAATGTGGCATAATTTTCTTTTTATCAATAATGGTAATGGAACTTTTTCGCGCGATGCTGCTACACCCATCGTTCAGGACAGTGGCTGGTCTTACGGCTGTGCATTTGGTGATTATGATAACGATGGTTTCCTTGATCTTGCAGTTGCAAATTGTTACAATGCTTCACAAAACAATTCACTTTATCATAACGATGGCAATTCAAATCATTGGATAGAAATAAAATGTATTGGCGTGATTTCAAATCGCTCAGCTATAGGTGCTAAAATAAAAATCAAGGCAAACATTAATGGCATTGATGTGTGGCAGTTTCGCGAAATATCTGCACAAACAGGTTATTGCGGGCAAAACATGTTAACCGTTCATGTTGGTTTAGGCAATGCTTCAAACATTGACACTTTAAAAATTGAATGGCCGTCAGGAATTGTGGATATGTACCTTAACGTTAATACGGATCAAATCACCACTGCGATTGAAGGACAAAGTTTAAATGCAATTGATGATATTAAAACTCCTGATGTAACTTTATTGACCAATCATCCGAATCCATTTATTGATGATACAGCTTTTGAATTTGAATTGAATGACAATAGCTATGTTCAACTATTCATTTATGATTCGAAAGGATATAAAATCGCAACCTTACTAAATAAAAAGATGAGCAAAGGCAAGCACACCATTAAATGGAATGGAAATGATAATGAAGGAAAGAAAATATCAGCAGGTGTTTTTCTGTATGTGCTCAGGAACAACGACCAACTAATCACAAGAAAATTAACTCACTTGAAATAGCAACTTATATATTTGATCCTACTGTCTAAAAAAACCTTTTCTATTTTTACCGCATTATGAAAACCCTTGAAACTGAAAGATTAATTATTTGCAAGCTTACTTTAGATGATGCTGAGTTTATTCTCGAACTTTTAAATACTCCTGCATGGCTGCAATTTATTGGCGACAGGAATGTTAAGAACAATGAAGATGCATGCAATTATATTGCAAATGGACCCATGAAAAGTTACGAGAAAAACGGTTTTGGTCTTTGTTTAGTCAAGTTGAAAAATGAAACACCGATTGGTATTTGCGGTTTGATTAAAAGAGAAACTTTACAAGATGTGGATATTGGTTTTGCTTTGCTGCCTTACTATGAAGGGATGGGATACGGAACAGAAGGAGCACAGGCAACTTTGAATTTTGCAAAAACAGATTTGGGTTTGAAACGTATTGTTGCAATAACTGATGCAGAAAATATTAATTCCATTCACCTTTTGGAAAAGTCGAGATTTGTTTTTGAAAAAATGGTAAAATTATCTGAAGAAGAAAAAGAGATCATGTTATTTGCAGCCGTTATTTAAAACGCATCTGCTGTCATCAAATATAAATTTGCCCTTTTAGAAACTTGCTTTACTTTTGGGTGCTCACAAAACAAAGGGTTAACCCCTGTTTAATCTCCATTTAATGCAATGGCAAAAAGAAAATTAAGAACACAATTAGCCAATTATTTTTTCAATCGCGAAATACGCAATCATGTGCGCAAACCGCATACAGTGCCGTTTGACGATGTTAAAACCATTGGCATTTTATATGAGGCCACCGATGAACAGAACTATGAATTGGTAAAAAATTATGTGAAAGAGATTCGCGATCAGAAGAAAGATGTGCTTGCATTGGGCTATGTGGATCAGAAGGAATTGCCCAACATGCGTTTTGCCAAATTAGGTTTGGATTTCTTTACCCGTAAAAATTTAAACTGGTACCTGCGGCCTGCACATCCAATGGTTACAAAATTTATGAATGCCGATTTCGACATTCTTATCTTTCTGAATATCGAAAAATCTTTGCCCCTTAAATACATTGCTGCTTCTGCAAAAGCAAAATTCAAGATCGGCAAATACGACCGTAAAAACAGCAGGTTCTGCGACTTTATGATAAAAACCGAAGAACATATACCGCTGAAACAATTCATTGAATTAGTAAACCAGTATTTAAAAATTTTCAGCAATGCCCAGCTACAGCATGTTTAAAGGAACGGGTGTAGCAATGGTTACGCCTTTTACAAAACAAGGCAACATTGACTACACGGCACTTGGCAAATTAACAAATCATTTAATTAACGGTAAGTTGGAATACCTTGTGGTGCTTGGCACTACGGGCGAATCGGCCACGCTTAGCAAAGATGAGAAACGCAGTGTGCTGCAATGTGTGCTCGATGCCAATCAAAAACATTTGCCTGTTGTGCTCGGTGTTGGCGGTAATAATACAGCCGAGGTTATATCAGGTTTAGATGCAAAACATCTTACAGGCGTGGATGCCATTTTAAGTGTTACACCATTTTACAACAGGCCAAACCAGGAGGGTTTATATGCGCATTATAAAGCAGTTTCAGAAAATTCACCACTACCGGTTATCCTTTACAATGTACCAACACGAACAGGTGTGAACATGACTGCTGAAACACAACTGCGCTTAGCCAATGATTTTAAAAACATAGTTGCCACCAAGGAAGCATCGGGCAACATAGAACAGATTACAAATATCATCCAACATAAACCCGAAGATTTTTTAGTGATTAGCGGTGATGATCCGCTAACGCTGCCATTGATGGCCTGCGGGGCTGATGGTTTAATTTCTGTGGTTGGAAATGCTTTTCCAAAACAGGTGAGTGAAATGGTTCGCATGGCGATGAAAAACAAAATGAATGAAGCGCGAAAATTGCATTACAGTTTATCAGATATTACCAAACTGATGTTTACCGAAGGCAGCCCTGCCGGTGTAAAAGAAGTACTGCAACATCTCGGTATCTGCGGCAATACCCTGCGCCTGCCGTTAACCAATGTGAGCCATAAAATTGCAGAACAGATTGGCAATCTGACCGATTCAATTATAAAAACTGAGTCTGTTCCGTCAATGCTGTAGGACAGATTAGTAATCTGTTCAACATAACATGAGCACACCATTTCACGAAGAGTTTCAAAAAAATGAACGCATCATAATGTTCAGCGATGGAGTTTTTGCCATTGTGGTAACGTTATTAGTGCTTGAATTAAAAGCTCCTGCATTAACCAATCACACAAGCTCAGCCGAATTACTCACTGCACTCATAGCCATGAAGCAGAAATTTGTCAGCTTCGTTCTCAGCTTTCTTTTTGTAGTAATGCTTTGGGTGGCCCATAACATCTGGTTTCGCACGCTTATTAAAACTGATACTACAGTAATGTGGATCAACAATCTTTTTTTATTGCTGGTATGTTTTATTCCTTTTCCAACTGCATTAATTGGCGAATATCCTGGCAATTCAACAGCAATGGTTATATTCGGAATCAACTGGATGCTCATTGGAATTGTGATGTGGTATGTAGGCCATTATTGTTTTAAATCAGGTTTTGTTTCTGAGCATGTTGACCATAAGCGCTATGGCGAAGCCATTCGCATCATGGGGCTTTTACTTCCGCTTAGCGTTGTACCCATTGCCATAGCATGGTATCACCCGCTTACTTCACTTGCTATTTATCTTTCAATGATTGTGGTGGGAATTGTGATAAGTTTCAGAATACGGCTGCGGGTTTGAAAAATTAATTTGAACCCCTCTATCTCTTAACTGTCATTCGGCAAGAAACTTCTGTGTAATGAAAATATATGATTCCAATGTTAGGTTTATGAGGTGGATTGTTGTTGAGTCTTTTACGCGAACTATATTAAACAATGAAAAAAAACTAAAACTTAACCGCAGCAAAAAGCGATAATCCATTCATAGTAAATTTTACCTCACCATTAAAGTTATCGCTGAGCGGAAATTCTTTAACACTATACAATACAGCATTGAATGCACCACCAACGCCAATGTTTTTGGTAAAGTAATATTCTAATGAAAACCTGTTCTCGTAAACCAGGCCTTGAATACCTTCAAAAGATAGTTTGAATAATTCAAAGTCGTATCGCCCAACGAGGCGCGGCAATATGTTTCCCGAAACATTGATTCCGAACAATACAACAGGCACACCAAATTGGGTGTTGAATTCTTTATTGATAGAATCGCTTACCACCTTTGCTCCTGTTTCAAAAGAAAGCCACCGCACCCCGAATGAAAGCCCTGCCTGGAAATCTTTTCGCGCTATGAGTCCATAGCGATAGCTAAGCGCAAAGTACTGCGTATTGAAATGAAAATCAATGTCGGCACCAATATTAAACGTGGTGTCGGCCACAGTTATATCGTGATCTATTACCCATGTTTTTTTCCGGTTCATCTGAAAATAGGTAGCCTTGAAGGAAGACCGCCTGGTCATCTGGTAAAGGCCATCCACGCGAAAGACGCTTGGGTTCTGGGTTAATCCAAACGTTTCCTCCAGGCCTACATCTGTACCTACTCTGCCACTGGTACCATTTATCTTCAGTTTGGTTGCCACCGTAGGAAAGAATGCGCCCACTAAAATGTTAAACCGTTGCTTCTTTTCAGTGGTATCTTTTTTGGCAATGCTATCCTGTTGTGCATTGGCATTGGCAATTAAAAGAATTAGAGCGGCAATTGAAAATAGTTTGAGAAGGTTTTTTTTCATAATTGAAGTTTTAAAAGAAAGTGTAAATGGATAATCAATACCCCAAAGGAAAAATTATTTACTGAAATGATTATAAAAACTTTTAAGTTTCTGTTCATTATTTGCTGTTTTACAATTGGAAATAAAACATCACAATGAATAAACGAATTAAGCCGGTAAAAAAAATAATGCTGTTATCATTGCTTTTAATCATGGTGTCAGTGGCCAATTATTACGTTTATAAAATAGCTACCCATCGGCAGATTTTCTTTTCTGTTGCACCTTTAAAAAATTATCATCGTGTGCTGATACTCGGAGCCGGAAAGAACAATCCTGTTTTTTATTCTCGCATGAATGCTGCATTGAAACTTTACCGCACTGCTGAAATAGAAAAAATAACCTGTAGCGGATTAACAGGTGTAGTAAATTACAGCGAACCCTATGATATGCGCGATTATTTATTGCAAAACAAAGTTCCTGATTCAATTATTGTTTTGGATACTGCCGGAAACCATACGTATAATTCTGTGGTTAATTATGCCAATCAGCACAAAGGCGACAGTGTAATAATAGTGAGCCAGGCACAGCATCTGAACCGTGCATTGTTTATTGCCAACTGCAAAGGCTTGCGGGCGGTGGGTTTTGCAGCTTCAGGCTTTCATGGCGATTACAATCGCGAGTGGGCATTCACAGAATTTCTATCAAGAATAAAATGTTCTTTCAATTTGGTTTTTAATTCGTAAATTGCGCCTTCAAATTTTTTGATCAGGATTTAACGTCCTTATCTGCCACTGCAAGACCAAATAATTGACCTCCCCGGGATTTAGCTTTTATTAACTGATTTCTTAATTATTAGAATACATGTTATTTTTCCATAATTATTCTTAGGTAAGGTTAAAATCGTTTTATGAATAACATTTGCAAGCTTTTCAATATTCAATATCCTATAATTCAGGCAGGCATGATTTGGTGCAGCGGCTGGCGGCTGGCATCGGCAGTAAGCAATGCAGGCGGCCTTGGTCTTATCGGCAGCGGAAGCATGTATCCCGGTTTATTGCGTGAGCATATTCAAAAATGTAAAGCTGCAACTCAAAAACCTTTCGGTGTTAATGTGCCTTTGCTTTATCCTGATATTGATCAGTTAATGAAGATCATTGTTGAAGAAGGTGTAAAAATTGTTTTTACATCGGCAGGCAATCCTAAAACATGGACATCGCATCTTAAACAAAATGGAATAACTGTGGTGCATGTAGTTTCCAATACAAAATTTGCATTGAAAAGTGAAGAGTGTTGTGTGGATGCTGTGGTAGCTGAAGGTTTCGAAGCGGGTGGTCATAACGGGCGTGAAGAAACCACTACAATTTGCCTAATACCGCTCGTAGTAGATGCAGTTAAGATTCCTGTGATTGCGGCAGGAGGTATAGGTAGCGGACGAGCCATGCTCGCAGCATTTGCATTGGGTGCACAGGGAGTCCAGGTAGGTTCGCGCTTTGCTGCCACAGTTGAATCATCAGCGCATGAAAATTTTAAAAAAAGAA
>JBDTRM010000158.1:0-1741 GCA_039931675.1 Bacteroidia bacterium
AAGCCAAATCAAACGACTTGCCCATACCTGTTTCAATAAACGTATTATAAATATCAGGATGACATTGCCTGCAGGTATTCATGCCAACGTACTTTACAGTGTCGCTTAAGCTTGCGTATTGGTTAGTTGTTAGTTGTTTGTTGTTTGTTGTTTTGGAGTTGCAGAAAATATTTGCATACAGCATTGCTGCTGTGATGAAAAAGATGAAAAGATATTTTATGTTGCGGAGATGCAAATGAGCGGGATAAAATTATGCTGCGAATTTATCGGAAAACATAAGCCAATTGTTTTTGATTGGAAAAAATCGAATAAGTTTACAGCTAACAACATTCAAACACAGATGAAAAGAAAATATTTTTTCATAGTTATTTTCTTTCTTTTTTATAATAACCTTTTTGGACAAGGAAGAGATAATTATTGGCCTTTGGGATATCATAGTTTTACCTCTTTTCCAGATGTTGGTGGTTTAACTGTCGATTTTTCAAATAATGTTTTTAATTTTTATGACCACCCACGTGAAATGTGGATGCAATTCACAAATGCATCAATATGTGACGATATTGGGAATTTACTTTTTTATACAAATGGAGTTTATATTGCCAATGCACAGGACGATACTATGTTAAATGGAAGCGGCATTAATCCCAGTTTTTATACAACATCATTTTACCAAGGTGGGCTTCGATTACCGCAGGCCAATATTATCCTTCCAAAACCGGGTAATGATAGTTTGTATTATTTGTTTCATGAAACAAAGGATATAACATTCGGTTCAAGCAATACCAGGGGTATATATTTGTATAGTAGCACGATTAATATGAATGGAGATAGTAGTAGGGGAGAAGTGATTAATAAGAATAATATACTATTAACAGATACTCTCTTTGTTGGAGCCTTGACAGCTTGTAAGCATGCTAACGGTCGTGATTGGTGGCTATTAGTGCCTGAATATGGTAGCAATTTGGGTTATTATACTTTATTAATAACCCCCGATACTATTCAGGAATTTAGTCATAATTATTACCCAATAGATGGCTCCGAGGGTGGACAAGCGTGTTTTTCACCAGATGGGAGTAAATACATTTTGACTTATTGGTGGGGAGCAGCATTTTTTGATTTTGACAGATGTACAGGAACACTTAATTTAATTGATACTATCAGTAAAGGAAATGCTATTTACTGCCTGGGAGCAAGTGTATCTCCTAATTCGCAATATTGCTATATTACATTAGATGGATTATATATTCTTCAATTTAATTTGCAAGCTTCTAACATTCCAGCAAGTGTTGATACCGTTGCAGTATGGGATGGATACCCGGTTGGTGGCATACCGGCAGCCTTTTGGTTGCACCAAATTGGTCCTGACGGTAAAATTTATATTTCAACGGGAAACACAACGTGGACATATCATAAAATTGATGACCCTGATAGTGCAGGAATTGCGTGTGATATGCAACAACATCCAATAATATTTCCACATGCAAATAATTCTATTCCCAACTTCCCAAACTACAACTTAGGAAGATTGATTGGCAGCCCTTGTGATACATTGCAATGGGCAGGAGTAACTGAAGAGGAGCAATGGAAATTTCGTTTTTCTGTTTTACCAAATCCCAATGCTGGTAATTTTAAAATCAGTTATCTATTACCACAAAACAAAAATGGATTGTTTCAAATAATTGATGTAACAGGAAAAACAGTTTACAAACAAAACCTGCCGCAATGGAGCACGCTGCAAAAT
>JBDTRM010000159.1:0-3131 GCA_039931675.1 Bacteroidia bacterium
GCAACTGCACTTCATTCAAAAAATTAACTGCAAGATTTTCATTTACTATACCATCACTGGCTGCAAAAAATGCAAGCACATGCTTTATAAAGTGTCGCTCATTATCGTTGAGCTTATCGCGCCAGTCAACAAGGTCTGGACTTAAGTCAACTTCTTCGGCAGTCCAGAAACTGGCTACCGATTTTTTGTACATCTCCCAAATTGCATCGTACTTAATCGGGAAGAGTACGAATCTGTCTTTGTTTTCCTCTAATAAAATCTCTGTCATGTAAGGTAAAAGTTTTGAATTGTTTTTTAAAAAATGTTGAATAATGAATGATGAATGTCGAATGTTGAAGTAGCAACTGCCTAACTTTAAAGCTTTGCATTCATTATTCGTTATTCAAAATTCATCATTCATTATTTATTTGGGGTGACTATTCCCTGCTCTTCTTATTTTTTGTGTATTTAAAAAACGAGAAGAGTATATTTTAATTGTTAGTGATGAGTATTGTTTACTTTATTATACGTGTGATAAGCAGCCTTAAAATTTGTCTGAGATGACAGGAGCGAACACGTTTTTTTTGCGCAACAAATTTTATCTAAACATACCCACAATCAAAGTCTAACTTTTAAACATTGCTTTGTATTTTTGAACAAAAAGCATGTTGGAAAAAAAATTCAAATAAATATTTTGAAAAGATTAAATAATCTGCTATGCAAGGTTAAATGTTAAAATTCAAAAAAACCTGCAAGCCAACAAAATCAACCCTTCCGATATTATGACGAGGTTAAGAACAATTATTGTTGAAATGTTTGTTTAAAAAATTGTAGTGACTTGGGAAATAATTATAACTGTGATGGTGAAATCAAAAGTTTCATTTAAGCCGCAATAATTTTTATCATGGCTTCGCGATTAGCCGCAAATGACAATGCGGCAAAAATATCTCCCTGGTTAAGCTATGGATAATCGCTCAAAATTTCAGCATTGGTCATGCCTGAAGCAAGCCACTGTAAAATATCAGAAACAGATATTCGCGTTCCCTTGATGCAGGGTTTGCCAAATCGAATTTCGGAATTGATGGTGATGTGAGATGAAAGTTCTTTCATGCTGTAAATTTAAGTTATTTTCGATTGAGAATTTGATAAATATTTTGGCATTTTTTATCAGCTAATATAAAAGAAGAGGATTCCATCAAATATGAATAGTAATATAAAGTAGAAGTATGCTTTTCCAATTCCTATTCGTTGTTTCAAAATTTTTACCCCCAAGATTATCCCCAATACACTTATTCCAGCGTTCAATAATAAAATCCAATCTGGCATCATTGCTAAAAATAATATATTGGTAAAATGATACTCATAAAGAAGAAATAAATTATATCCACACCACCACAAACTAAAGACCGTAAGTAGAAAACCAGAAATTATTCTGATTGCAAAATATTTATCCATTGTATTTGGTTATCAATATTTAATTCTCGCCATAAATCTACTATTACTTTCATCAAAACAAACCTCAAACTTCAAACTCCAAACCTCAAACCCTTTCCAGATAAACTTTAAATACTACATTTGAAATCTCATTTTTAAAAAACCGTTTCAATGAAAAGAATAATTCTTGCCTTTAGTGGATTTGTATTTGCTGCCACTTCACTTGCTCAACAGCAAGTAAAAATCTCGGGGAGCATCGCTAATTCCACAACAAAAGAAATAAGTTTTACTACCAAGTTCAAAGTATTAGGTGATGAAGCAAAAACGCTTGCGAAGGCTCAGTTGGATGACAAAGGGAATTTCACAACCATGCTTTTGGTAACAGGTCCAATGCCTGTAACTTTAAATACAGGAATAGAAGTTACCGACATGTATATTCAACCTAATGATTCGATTAATCTTTCTGTTGATGCAAAAACATTTGATGCGACATTGAAATACAGCGGACGTGGTGCTGATGCAAATAATTATCTTGCAAAGAGCGCTTTGAAATTTGCCAGTCTTCATATCGGTGATTTCTCCAACATGGATAATTTCAAAATTGAAAAGACAACTTATTTTAAAACGGCAGATAGCATCGCCACAGTGCAAAGAAATTTCCTGAAAGAAAATCAGAATAAGAATTTTTCAAAAGCTTTCACCAACTACCTGAATGCAGAATACACTTATGGAAACGTAAGAACAAAAAGTATTTACAACCAGATGAGTGTTGCAATGGTTAACGGCAACGACCAGGAAAAAACACTTAACAGCAAACCCGATTTAAGTGTCTATGCCGATGTAAAAATTATGAATGAAGATGCCATTCAAAGTGAAGCCTACATGCAAACCGTGATGGGTAACTATGGCGACAAAGCAAAAGACGATTATTTAAAAACACATCCTATTAAAGGCATGGAAGATTTTGTAGCCGTTAGCCGCAATCAATATTACATGATGAAATCAGGACTTGCAGCCGATGTGCGCGATTTTGTATTAGGCAAATTTGTAAAAGCTATTAAAACTTATCTGAAAGATTCTGCTTTGACAAGTGAACTCATGAAGGATTATCAAAGCATCAACATTAATAAAGATTACATGGCTCAACTTGAAACCAAAGAAAAATCGCAACAGGAATTACAAGCCGAGCAACGTCAGAAAATGCAGGAGCAAGCCAATGCACAAAAATTAGTGATGCAGGGCAAACCTGCACCTGAATTTAATTTTGCTGATATTAACGGAAAAACATATTCACTGAAAGATTTCAAAGGTAAAGTAGTTTACCTTGATGCATGGGCAAGCTGGTGCGGACCTTGCAAACAACAAATACCTGCTGCAAAAGAATTGGAAGAAAAATTTAAAGGTAAGGACGTTGCCTTTGTTGCAGTGTCAATTGATGCCAATGAAGATGCATGGAAAAAATGCCTGGCCGACTTAACTCCTGCAGGTTTGCATTTGCTTGCAAAAGGCGATGGCGGTGCATTTTCACGCAACTATGGTATCATGACAATACCTCGCTATTATATTATTGACCGTAATGGAAATATTGTTGATGCCGATGCAAAAAGACCGAGCATGGGAGTTGAGACAGACCTTGATGAATTACTGAAAAAATAAATGTCATAACGTGTGTATGACAAATTGCACAAATTAACAACCAGTTGGTTAAAAGTCCTAAT
>JBDTRM010000160.1:0-34852 GCA_039931675.1 Bacteroidia bacterium
CTAAAATAGTTATTCCTAAAATGTGTTTGATGAATTGCACAAACACCGCTTTGCGATGGTTATAAACTCTCCGTAATAAATCAATAGTAATGTGTGGATGTTCGTCATGCAATTCTTCTGCAAACTGTTCGGCTTCGGCTTCTGAAATTTCTTTTCCTTCTTTTAGTTTTTGTAAAATCGGATTTGCCAAAACCAACTCATTTACTTTTTGCTCTACCAACTCTTTGTATCGTGCTATGCTTACCGCTTCGTGTTGCGGTCCAAATTCAACTTTCTCTTTGCTGAATAGTAAATCTTTAAAGTTGAATTTAGCAGGAGCTAACGGAATTACTGAATCACGAAATTTCATTAGAGGTGAAAGTTTGTCAATCAGTTCATCAAATTTTTGTTCGTTGATAGTTGCCCAAAATTTATTGGATTGTGATTGGCGAATTATTTCTTCTTCTCTTGCAACTATGTTTACACTCAATGGCAGTTCACCTATTTCTTCAATTATACTTTCTTTAAGTTTTTCAAATTTATCTTTCTCATTTGATAAGTGAGCCAATGAAACTTCAACAATATCTTTTTCAAAACGCATGGCTTTGAAATCTGCGTTGGAGATTGTGCGAAAAAGCGGCTTCACAAAAGTTCTCAGGAATTCTATTTTCTCATTGCTGAATTGCGTAAAGAAATTTTCATCTTCTAAGCGTTGCATTTCGTGTTGTGCATTTAATATCACCACTGAATTTTTCGGAAGCGTTGCAATTTGACTTTTCAGTTTCGCAATTTCTTTTGTTGCAATCTCTGTTTCGTTTTTCTCAATTGCTTTTTCAATCTTGTCTAAACGCAAACCAAACAAGCGAACAGGCAAAGGGATTTGTGGGTTTAATTCTTTGCCTTTGGGATTGAGTTTGAAATATTCAAAGTTGTCCCAACAATCAATAATGAGAAACGAATCTTTTTTCGTGCACCAGGGTTTTAGTTTTTCTTGTTCAAGCAAACGAGTTCCTCTGCCTATCATTTGCCAAAACTTTGTGTAGCTGTAAACCGGTTTTGCAAAAACAAGATTTGTAATTTCTCTTATGTCTATACCTGTGTCAAGCATGTCAACGCCTATTCCCACACGAGGCATATCGTTATTTGTGAACTGGTCAAGCAATCCACCTTTGCCGTGCACACGAGGGTCTTCGCTTACAATCACCTTTGCTAATTCGCCTTTGTATTCAGGATAAAGAGAATCAAAAATTTGTTCCATTCGCCTTGCATGAGCTTTGGTCATGCAAAAGAAAATTGTTTTGCCTGGTAAAACACCGTTTGCATCTTTGATTGATTCCTCCATGAACTCACGAACTATCAAAGCGTTTGTTCCACGATTGATTACTTTCTTTTCAATCTCTGTTCCTTCATAATTTATTTCTTCAATTTCTTTTCCTTCTAAAATTAATTTCTGCTGGTCTTCCAAAGAAATTGTTCGCTTGCTGATTCCTTCCTCTTGAAATTTGGTTTTGATTTTCATTACTTGAAAATCGCTCAGGTAAGGTGGAATGTGATTGACTGCCTCCTCATACGAATAAGCAAAAGTCGGAACTCCATCTTCGCACTCAAACAACTGAAATGTGTTGTGGTCAATCACATCAGTTGGCGTTGCTGTCAAGCCCAAAGTGATTGTATTGAAGTATTGTAAAATCTCCTGGTAAGTGTTGTAAATACTACGGTGGCTTTCGTCCACAATTATTAAATCAAAGAAGTGAGGCGATAAAGTTTTTTCTTCATTGCGAATGATGTTCAACATGCTTGGATACGTTGAAACATAAATTCGTCTGTCGGTTGCTATTTCCTTTTCATACGGTTTTGGCCAGCGTGGTTCGTTTGGCAAATATTCTTTGAACGCATCAAGCGTTTGATTTTGCAAAGCAACTCTGTCAACAAGAAATAAAATTCGCTCTACCCAACCTGCTCTCATAAGTGCATCCACAAGTGCAATGCAGGTTCGAGTTTTGCCTGTACCTGTTGCCATCACTAACAAAAACGTTGTCTTACACCTTTCAACGGCTTCCATTACTGCGCGGATTGCACGGATTTGATAATCGCGTCCTGCAATTTTTGTATTGATGAGTTCACCTGATAAACTCTTCCGCGCCTTGCGTATATATTGGTAGCGTTCCAAATCATCTCTTGTAGGAAAGCCATGAACTTTTTTTGGCGGGTAATTATCCAAGTCCCAAAAATAAATATCGTGCCCGTTAGTGTAAAAACAAAAAGGTAATTCACCGTTTTGAGTTTTCAGAATGTTGTTGCAATATTGTTTTGCCTGTTCTCTGCCAATGGCAGCATCCACAGAAGTTTTCTTTGCTTCCACTACTGCAAGTGGTTTACCATCTTTGCCTAATAAAACATAGTCGTTGAATTGATGACCTGCATAAGGAGTTGGTGCTTCCTGCGCTAAGTTTTTATCCACCACAATATCAAATTCCTCAACAACCTGGGTTCGGTCGGTAATATTCGATCCCGCCTTTTTAAGTCGCTCATCAATGATTTCCTTCCTTGTGTGCTTTTCGGTTTTCAAGATGGGTTGTAAGAATATTGTTATTGGCAATTATAAGATTAAATTCTAAAAGGGATTGAATTAATTTTGAATTATAGAAAGTGAATGGAGCTTTCTTCAAAATTTGGATTGTGGCTTTAATGGCAGATTCTGAAACGAGTTACTGATGACCCTTAGTTCTCACCTCACCCCTATCCCCTCTCCGAAGGAGAGGGTGACAGTCGCGGCAACGATCTTTAGGGTCATCTCCATTTGATTTTTGCGTAGCCTATTACTCAGAATGACGGGGTGCATTGTGTATTGAGCTACTATGGAGATTTTACTAAGGATGAACAAGTGCTTCGACTTCCCCGGACTGCCACAAGGTCTCTTGCGTGTCCTCGCAGTGCTGAAATAGCAACGCACTGTTTGTTCTTGTTCATTTCTTTACGCTCATACCGGGGGCGCATCAAGTTAATCATTGTCACGGTGAGACGCAAACATTGCGTCTCTACACCCAGATAATAATTATTGTATCACCAATTTCATCTGCTGCGTATTTTTCGGATCGCTTAATTCAACCGTGTAAATTCCTTTGCTCCACTTGCTGCAATCTAAATGGCGCGAAATTGATTTTTCATTTTTTGAAATATTATTTTGATAAACCAATTCGCCAAGGCTGTTCAACACTTTTAATTTTAATTGCAGCGCATTTTTATTGCTGATTTTGATGTCAACAAAATTTGAAGCAGGGTTTGGTATCATCTGCATTGACGTAACTCCACCTAATTCATCAATACCCACAGTGATAGGAATTAACTGCGAGCTTATGGTAGTTCCGCATGAATCGCTCACAGTAAGCACCACTAAGTAAGTGCCGCTTTGCGTATAAACGTGGATAGGGTTTTGAGTATTGGCTGTAACCGTGTCGCCAAAGTTCCAGCTATACAGTGCATTTGGGATTGAAGGACCAAAGAAGTTAACTGTGTAACCATTTACCGTATAGGTAAAGTCGGCTACAGGCGGCTGTGCATTGAATTGCATTTTCCATGAAGTGAGCGAACCTGTTTCCACAGCGTTGTTATCGCTGATTGTTAAGCTCCAATTGCCATTAGGATTGCCACCGTAATAATTGATTGAATCAAGATTATCATTCACTGCGCTGTATGATCCGCTTATAGCAGGTGCAACAGGGTTACATATATTTTCATTGTCGAAATTAATTCCGCCTGTGATGCAAAAATCAAAATCATCACCGCTGCATCCTGTTGCAGTGGCAGGGTAGCCTGGGCGATCCATTAAAGTGATTTCTTTTCCATTAGGCGCTGTAAGTTTAATAATAAGGTCGCCAACATTGGTATGTGTTCCTGCCACGCAAACATTTGTTAAGCGAACATCTGTTCCTAAATTATTTCCTGTAACATTGTTTAAGGTATATAAAGATGTTACGCCTGTGCTATCATTATCTGGTATATTAACAGGAATTGTATCACACACGTAATAGCGCGTGCAGGTTGGTATTTCATTTATAACCAATGACTGTGTAGTAATGACTGAACCGCATGAATCGCCTGCTGTTAAAGTGATGGTATAACTGCCGTTGCTAAGATAAGTATGCACGGGGTTAGCATCGGTTGATGCGTTATTATCTCCAAAGCTCCAACTGTAATTTATGCCGGTTTGGTTTTGCGAATTAAATGTTACATCATAACCATTTGCAACAAAGCTAAACGTGGCATCGGCCTGTGGCTGATTATCGAATATTAATTGTGCGCCAGTCAATTGACACAAAGCACCTGCATTGAGATCATATACAATCAACTGCCATAAACCGTTGGGTGAGCCACCGGCTATGTTAATTGAATCGAGATTAAAACCTGCCATAGCTGTATGCTCACCGCCAACTGCAGGTGGCAATGACGAACAACTGTTTTCAACACTATTGCCAACACCACGCACAATGCAAAAATCAAAATCAGCGTTAGGACAGCCCGCAGGCAATGACGGATAACCGGGGCGGTCAATCAAATCAACGGTTGCTCCGTTAGGCGCTATGAGTGTGGCTTTTATATCGCCCACATTGGTTATCAAACCAGTTAAGCAGGCGCTTACCAAACTTACATCGCTGCCTAAAGCACTGCCCGAAATACCGGTTACGTTAAGAGGTAATGTATAACCGATACTGTCATTATCGGGTATGTTTACAGGTGTACCTGCGAAGCTGATTGTTGATGTGCAGGTTGGTTCGGAGTATGTAACCACAGTGATAGTCTGAGAAGTGGAATCGCTGCCGCAACTATCAGATGCAACAAGTGTAACCGGGTAACTGCCAGTAAGCGGAAAAGAGTAAACAGGGTTGGCATCAGTTGATGTAACGCCTCCACCGAATGACCATAAATAACTCACACCAGATACGTTAGCCGAAGTGAAATCAACAGCATTGCCAACTATATTATAAGCAAACGATGCATCGGCCTGTGGCTGATTATCAAAGTAAAGTTGAAATCCTGTAAGCTCACCACCGAAACCACCGGCTGCATTATCGCTCATATTCAATGTCCATAAACCATTCGGATTGCCGCCTGCAATATTTACATTATCTAAATCTTCGCCATTGGTTGCAGTGTAAATCCCTTGTATCGTGGGAACTGTTAGAGCACAAATATCTTCAACATCAAAATTGATTCCACGTACAACTTCAAAATCAAAATCATCGCCTGTACAACCTAAAGCAGTAGCAGGAAATCCTGGCCGATCCATCAAAATAATTACCTGCCCGTTAGGTGCTGTGAGTTTTGCAATAAGGTCACTCACTCTATCGTGCAACCCTGTGATGCGCACTTTAACAAGATTTACATCACTGCCGAGCGTACTGCCGGTTACACCTGAAACATTAAAGCTTGCATCCTCACCCGATGGATGATTGTTGGTGATGATGATGGGCACACCTGTGAAAGTAAATTCTTTAACACAGGCAGGCTCTGAATAAATAGTAACAGTAATTATTTGCGAAGAAGTATTTTCACCGCATGAATCACTAACTGTAAGTGTAACCGTATAATTGCCTGATGCAGCATAACTATGGCTTGGGTCGGCAAAGAATGCTGAATCACCATCGCCAAAGCTCCATATATAGCTTGCATCGGTTTGATTCACTACATCGAAATAAATATTATTAAGTGATACATTGTAAGTGAAAGATGCATCAGTATGCGGTTGATTATTGAAATACAACTGCACCGAATTTACTGTACCGGTGTCGCCTGCTGAAAGATCGCTTACTATCAATTGCCAGTTCCCGTTTGGTGATCCACCTGCATTATTAATTGAAAGCAAATCATTTCCATTGGCAGCTGTAAAAATTCCGGTCAATGATGGAACGCCAGCATCACAACTGTTTTCAATGGGCGCGTTTAGTCCCTTAACAAAGCACACATCAAAATTATCACCCGTGCATCCGGTTGGCAATGCAGGATAGCCTGGACGATCCATCAGGTCAACTGAGATTCCATTAGGTGCAATTAAGGTCATCTTTAAATCTCCTACATTGGCGTGAATGCCATTTATACAAACTCTTACGAGGCTTACATCATTACCAAGAGAAGTACCCACAACATCGCTAAGATTGATATTTATTGCAGTGCCGGCTGCATCGTTATCAGGTATTGCAACCGATGAAGTATCACCATAAGATGTAACACAGGTTTGAAGCACATCCAATATATTAACAACCTGCAATAAAGAATCGGTTCCGCAGGTATCGGTAACTACAAGTGTAACCGTATAGCTGCCTGTGTCGGCATAAGTATGAACAGGATTGTCAATACTGCTGAAATATCCATCGCCAAAACTCCATGAGTAGTTTGCTCCAGGATTTGGATCAACACTAAAAGTGGTTGTATTTAAACTCACAGAAAAATTAAAGTCAGGTTTAGGGAGCTGGTTATCGAAACACAGTGTTACATTTTCAACAACTCCCACCTCGCCAACTGCATAATCATAAACTACGAGTTGCCAGTTTCCGTTCGGATTACCTCCGCTGAAATTTACTGAGCCAAGGTCATAACCCTCGGGTGTAGTTCGCGTGCCGTCAAGTGCTGGTGAAACAGGTTTACAAATATTTTCTAATGATGTGCCCTGTCCATTAATGATAGTGAAATCAAAATCACTACCGGTACAACCGGACGCAGTTGCGGGATAGCCGGGCCGGTCAAACAAAATTGTTTCGGCACCATTAGGGGCTATAAGTTTCATTTTTAAATCGCCTACACGCGTGTGCTGACCTTGAACTGCAATCTTAACTAAGTTTACATCACCGCCAAGAGTGGTTCCGTTTACGTTATTCAGGTTTAGATTTATAACTGTGCCCGCAACTGAATCGGCATCGGCAATAGCTGCAGGACTTCCTGTATAATCATAACCTGAAATGCAGCCATTATTGTAAGTGGTAACATATACAGTTTGAGTAGTTGAATCGGTAATGCAACTATCAACAGCAATTAATTTTACGGTATATATACCGTTAGCAGCATAAGTATGAGTGGGGTTATCAAGAGTAGATGTATTGCCATCGCCAAAATCCCATGAATAAGCTATGGTGTTTACATTAGGTGATGTAAAAGCCGCCTGCCCCGAGGCTCCCATTGTATATGAAAAATGTGCATCGGGCAAAAACTTACCGAAATATATCTTGAAACTTGTGATATTTCCTACATTCAATGGGGCTACATCATAGACTTCCAATTTCCATTTACCGTTTGGCGAACCCCCATTTTGATTAATTAATTCAAGCGGATTGCCAAGACCGGTATAAAACCCTTTTATGGCGGGTGGAGCATTAACGTAGTCGCATACAAACCGCGTGGTATTATCTGAACCTTCAACAACGCACATATCAACACCACCTGCAAGGCAGCCATATATTGCGATGGTTTCCAGGGGGCGTTTGAGCAAAGTTACTTGCGTGGTGTTTGGGGCCTTTAGTTTAACCCATATATCACCTGTGCGTGGATGGTCGCTTGTAATACAAACCCTGGTAATAAAAGCATCCACACCAAGCGTATTCCCGTTAACACCTGAAATTGTAAAAGGAATGGTAACGCCATTAGAATCATTATCGGGTATAGCAACGGGAACATTTAAATATTCATGCACTTCCTCGCAGGCATACATGCGTATAGTGCGTACGAGAGTATCCAGGCCGCAGGCATTATCAGTATAAACGGTTACAGTTTTATAACCCGGTGTGGCATAAGTATGGGTAGGGCTTGAGTTGGTATCTAAAGGCGTTCCGTCACCAAAATCCCAATGATAATTTACAAGTGGGAGATTTTTTGACGTCATAGAAACTGTAAGACCATCAAATGTATAAGTGTATGCAGGATCGGGATCCTGATCGTCAAAATACAAACTCCAGCTTGTAACTGTACCTGTAAACCCTGGAGCCATATCATAAACCACTAACTTCCAGGTTCCGTTAGGGCTTGTTACAAGATCATTAACACTCTTTAAATCCTGGGGCAGCCATGCACTAAAGTCGCCTTTAATTGCATCACCTGTCGGATCGCATGTATCATCATTGTCAGCAGAATCGCCATGAATAATGCAGAAATCGAAATCGGCATTGGTGCAGCCGAATGGTAAAACAGGATACATTGGCCTGTCCATCAAGACTATCACTACTCCACCGGGAGAGATTAATTTCATCTTGAGGTCTCCCGTTCGCGGATGTGTTCCCTTAATGCAGACCTTGGCCAACTGTACATCTTTGCCGAGATGATAGCCGATAACAGTATTGGGAGTGATAGTTAAAGTATCCCCGTTAGGATTATTATCTGTGATTGGCGTAGGTGTTGTGAGTGACGGAAATTCAATTATGCAGGGTACAGTCTCTAAAGCAAATGTTCCACTTATTGTATCCCATCCGCATGAATCAACAACCAACAGTGAAATGGTATATGATCCCCTGAACGGGTATTCATGAATAACATGCTGCCCAGTGGCACTATCACCATCACCAAAGCTCCAGGTATAAGTGGCATTTCCCTGCAATGTATTTTGAGCAGTAAGATCAGTAAATAACCCGATGCTATTGATAGTAAATACGGCATTGGGCGGTTGCTGATCGAAAAAGAGCTGCCATGCTAAGACAAATGCCTGCTCACCGTTAGCAAGGTCAGTTACTTTAAGATGCCATGTTCCGTTAGGCGAGCCACCTGCAATATTAATATTATTAAGATTATCACCCGCAACTGCACTATGCACACCACCCAGTGCAGGCGGTGTTGTACTGCAAACATTTTCAGCTTCGGCACCGGTGCCACGAACAAACGTGGCATCAATGTTATCGCCTACGCAGCCCCAGGGTAAAGTTGCCGGATAACCCATACGATCAACCAATAATACTGATGTTCCATTGGGTGAGATTAATTCTACTTTAATGTCACCTATGCGGAAATGCTGAATGTGAAAATATACGCCAACCAGATTGACATCGGTTCCCATGTTAGTGCCAACCACATCTGTAATCGGCAAATTCATAGTAAGCCCGGCAGGATCATTATCAGGCACTACTCCTGAAGCTCCAACAAAGGCCCAATAAGAACTGCATACCGGAATAGTATCTATAGCGTTTACCTTATTGCCTCCATTTTTTATGGCCTGATTTATTGCCCATATTTGATTAGCATTTTTGTTTGATTTGCCCACCTGCTTTCTAATATTCTGAGCATTCAAACCGGTAAATGATAACATCAAAGCTGCAATAATTAACCAGTTGCAGTTTGGTTTGATAGAAGATGGAGTATTCGTTTTCAGGGAGTAAATTTGGTTTACCATGAGATTGAAATTTTTTCGGTTTTATTAATGAATGAAGTTGTTATTACCTGGGATGTCTCATCATTGATGAGCCAGGAAAATGTTTCTGATTTAGCCGTTTGATTGTTTATTGTAAATGGTTTGGCATCTTCAGAGGCTTTAAAACTATGTAATAATAGCTTAACAATTTTGAAATCGGAAATATAATTTCCGGATGATGCTTCAAGAATTATATTATGTGATGCGGGGTTGTAATTAATTGTTCTTTTCATAAACTCATTCTTTGTGTTCGCATTTGTGACTCCATCATCTTCGTAGTAAGTAATGGAATGTGGGTTTTGTTCATCATAGTAAACGTGAATGTATAGGGTATCTCCCGGGTTTTCAGTAGTATTTTGTTTGAGTGATTGCTGGGGAATGATGCTTCCTGCTTTTACGAATATGGGTAACCGGTTAAGCGGGGTTTCAACAGTTGTAATATTGTTGCCTTGTATTTGCTCATCATCATAAAAATCATACCATACACCTTGCGGAAGAAAAACTTTTACAAAAACATCGGTGCTTTTGCATGGAGCAATTAATAAAGCATCGCCAAACATAAATTCATTTTCGAACTTGTGATCGAAAACATTTTTATTAAACGCATCACTAAAAACAAGTGAACGGCTTATCGGAATTCCGGTTACGGATGACTCGTAAAAACTATTGTAGATATAAGGCATTAAGCGATACCTGAGTTCAATATATTTGCGAACCTGGTTTTCAGTATTGATGCCGTAACTCCACGGTTCACTCTCGCTTGCATTCACACTTTTATGACTTCGGAACAACGGAGTGAAAACTCCGATTGACATCCAACGGGTATATAATTCAGCGGTTGAAGTTCCGGTAAATCCACTTATATCAGTTCCTGCAAAAGGCATTCCCGACAAGCCTAAACTGTTAACCAATCGAACACCTGTAAGCATGTGATCATCGGTTGGATTGTTGTCACCGGTCCAGATGCTTGAGTAACGTTGCGTACCTGCATATACAGCACGGGTTAGAATGAAAGGACGTTTGCCGTTCATCAGTTTTGTTACGCCATCAAAAGTAGCGCGGGTCATTTGCATTCCATAAACATTATGGGCAGCCAATGAAGTAGCTTTGCGGCCATCGTAATCAAACTCCACTGAATTTGGAATATGCTTTCCCCACATTGCCGGCTCATTCATGTCATTCCAAAAACCGTCAATGCCATCATTAACCAATCCTGAAAATTTTGTTCCCCACCAGGTGCGTGCTTCAGGTTTTGTAAAATCAGGAAAGTTGCACCAGCCCGGCCACACTTCTCCTGAATATGCTTCGCCATCGGGATATTTTAAAAAATAATTTTTTGCCTTTGCTTCATTGTAAATGGAATAGTTATTGGCAATTCCGATTCCCGGGTTGATGATTGTTGTGGTATGAAATCCTAAACTTTTTAATTCATTCAACATCCGTTTTGGATTTGGAAAGCGAATACTATCCCATGTAAAAACCCTGTAACGATCCATGTAATCAATATCAAGGTAAAGCATGTCGCAAGGAATTTTTTGCTCCCGGAGTTTTCTTGCCACTTCCATCAATTTTGATTCAGGATAATAGCCATAACGGCATTGCTGAAATCCCAAACTCCATTTAGGTGGTAATGGCATACGCCCTGTTAGCCATGTATATGATTTTATTATTTCAGCAACATTGGCACCATAAATAATGTAGTAATTCATGTCACCACTTTCAACAGTAAAAGATGAAAACCTATTGTTAGCAGCACCGAAATTGAAAAAGCTTTTGGCAGTGTTATCTAAAAATATTCCATAGCATAAGCTATCGTGAATACCAATGTAAAAAGGAATGGATGCATAAATGGGATCGGCAAAATCGCTGTATGAATATGCATCGGTATTCCAGTTGGTATAACCTTCGCCTTTGCGGTTTAAGTGACCTGTCTTCTCCCCCAACCCAATAAACTTTTCATCGGTATTAATTTTCTTATAGGCTGTAATCTCATCACCAATCCATGAGATTCCCAAACCTAAATCATCATTAATAATAATACGATTATCTTTTGTAGTGCAACTGAACCTTAAAGGGTTAGTTTGGATGGTTACATCAATTGAATCAGTTCTTAGAAAAAATAGTTGAGCCATGGGATCAAGTGATGCATTAACCTTTTGCGGTTTTTCAATTACTGAATAAGAGAAATCATCTTTTATAGGTTGCTTGCTGAAATGAATGCGAATAATATTTTGAGTGTATGGAGTTATATTAACAAAACCATTGGTGGCAATCAATTCAACAGTCTCTCCCAAAAATTTATAATCCTTTAAATTACCAAGCATTTCATTTTTTTGAAACTGTGCAAACCCTTGTTGGAATGAAAAAAACATCATTAAAAATATCGAAATCAAGACCTTTGATAAAGAGAATATTTTTGTAACATTATTAGACTTTGAAAAAAATGTTATTGTTTTTTCAATATTAGATAACTTTATTTGCATACACTTGTTCAGAATTTGAGTGGTCAAATATTCAAATTAATTCACCCCTGAAGCAAAAAATCGTTAATCTTATTTACAAAATTCAAAACTAAGTACTATGCAAAAAAATTACTTACGCCAGTTGTTATGCACGGTTTTACTTGGTGTATCCTTTACACTAAGCTATGCACAGAATGGAAGTATCAGCGGAACTGTTGTTGACGAAAAGAATGAAACACTTCCCGGTGTTTCTATTGTAATTCAGGGAACTACCCAGGGAAGTTCGGCTGACATGGATGGAAAATATCGCATTGCCAGTGTTGCTGCCGGCAAATACATTGTGGTGGGTTCATATATCGGTTACACAACCGTTAAGAAAGAAATTACTGTAGCTGCCGGTGAAAATGTGGTTTACAATTTCAGTTTGAAAGAAGATGTAATGTTGCTTAATGAAGCGGTTGCTATTGGTTATGGAACCGTTCAGAAAAAGGATCTGACAGGAACGGTTTCATCTGTTGGGGCAAAAGACTTTAATAAAGGAACCGTTACATCGCCTGAGCAATTAATTTCAGGTAAGGTATCAGGTGTTCAGATTACATCTAACGGAGGCGCACCCGGTAGTGGCAGCCGAATAAGAATAAGAGGAGGCACATCTCTTAACGCAAGCAACGATCCGCTGATAGTAATTGATGGGGTTCCTCTTGATAACAATACTGTTGCAGGATCGGCAAATCCGTTAAGTCTTATTAATCCTAACGAAATTGAAAATATTACAGTACTTAAAGATGCTTCGGCAGCAGCCATTTATGGATCGCGCGGAGCTAACGGAGTGATTATAGTTACAACAAAAAAAGGTGCAGCAGGTAAGTTTAAAGTTGAATTTAACACCCAGTTTTCATATTCGCAGATCACAGATTATACTAATGTTTTATCTGCTGATGAATTTATAAAAGCAGTAAAAGATAGCGGAACAACCAATCAAAAGAAATTGCTGAATATTCAATGCCATTGCACCGATACGGTAACCGGACAAGAATATGTTGTGCCTAATGCAACTAAATTGTGTCCCGATGGGACTGCTCCAAGGATTACAAAACTTGATGAAACCGATTGGCAAAAGGAAGTCTTTCGCGATGCAATTTCATCAGACAATAATTTAAGCTTCAGTGGAGGAATAAAGAATTTGCCTTACCGGGTTTCTTTAGGTGTATTAAGCCAGAACGGAATATTACAGCGCTCGCAAATGGATCGTTACTCTGTGGGCCTTAATCTTAATCCGTCTTTTTTTAAAAACCAGTTAGAAGTTGAAATAAATACCAAATACAGCCAATCGGTTAGTCAGTTTACTGATCAGGGATCAATAGGCTCTGCCATTTCCTTTGATCCGGTGCGACCTGTTTATTCTGATACTACTACATACGGTGGTTATTTTGAATGGTTGAATGCACAGGGCAACCCTAATACGCTTGCTGCGCGAAATCCGGTCGGATTAATTTATCAGAAAGATGATAAAGGTATTGTTGATCGCTTCACAGGCAATGTAGCTCTTGATTATAAACTAAAGTGGGTGCCCGGTTTAAAGGCTCATCTTAATTTGGGAACTGATTTAACACGAAGTCATGGCAACACTTACACGCAACCAACATCTGCGGCAGGGTATCTGTCAAAGATTTATAAAACCCAGTATAAGCAGGATAAAGACAATCAACTGATAGAGTTTTATCTCAACTATACAAAGGATTTGAATAAAAACAATAAGATTGAAGTAACCGCAGGATATTCTTACCAGCACTGGCAAACAGAAAGTCCATCATACCCGTCCCTTGGTTATAACGATACAATAGTTAACCCTTCCGATCCGTTTCCGTTTTTTACTGAAAATGCATTGCTATCCTATTACGGCCGTTTAATTTATACGTTTAAAAATCGCTGGATTTTAACTGCAACTTTAAGAAATGATAATTCATCACGATTCTCACCCGAAACCCGTTCAGGATTATTTCCTTCGGCAGCTTTAGCATATCGTATAAGTGATGAACCATTTTTAAGTGATGTTAAATGGCTTTCGAATCTTAAAATACGCGTTGGATATGGCGTAACAGGTCAGCAGGATATAAGTAACGATTATCCTTACATTGCCAATTACAGCCAGGGTACCAATACTGCACAATACCAGTTTGACAGTTTGTATTATTATGTATTAAGACCTGATGCTTATGTTAAAACCATTAAATGGGAAGAAACAGCAACATCCAACATAGGCCTTGATTTTGGTTTCATGAATGGGAGGATTAACGGGAGCGTAGATTTTTATATAAAAAATACCAAAGACTTATTGGTGAGCATTGCCCCACCTGCAGGAACCAATTTCAACAACAATGTATTTGACAATATAGGGAAAATGGAAAACAAAGGAGTTGAGATAAATGTAAATTACATTGCAATAGCAAAAGAAAAAGTTACATGGGAAATTGGTGTTAACTTTACAACAAACAAAGGTAAAATAACCAAGCTGCTGAATGTGCAGGAAGATAATTTTGTAGGGATAAAAACCGGTGCCATAGATGGTGGTGTTGGCAATAACATACAGGTACAAACAGTAGGATATGCACCAAATTCGTTTTACGTATATCACCAGTTATATGATGATAGTGGCAAACCAATGGAAGGAAAATATCAAGATATAAATGGAGATGGAATAATTAATGACAATGATTTATACCGTTACAAAAAACCAGATGCTGATTTCCGCATTGGATTAAACACATCAGTAACATTTACTGAATGGACGCTGAGCATGTCATTCAGAAGTGAAACAGGCAACTACGTGTATAACAATGTCAACTCAGTCCATGGCAATTTGAATGGTGTAGGCTCATCAGCACTTAGTAACCTCTCAACAGATTATAATCAAACGCTTTTCAAAAAAGAACAGTATTACTCTGATTACTATGTTAAAGATGCTTCGTTCGTTAAAATGGATTATCTTAGCCTTGCATACAATTTTAAAAACGTAATTAAAGGTAAAGTTGGTCTTACAGCATCCATTAATGTTCAAAATGTATTTACCGTTACTGATTATTCGGGGCTTGATCCTGAGATTGCAGGAGGTATTGATAAAGCCATTTATCCCCGCCCGCGGGTTTACTCATTAGGTTTAAACTTTCAATTTTAAAAATTCAGAACTATGAAAAATTTTATAAAAATAAAAACAGTTGTTGTTGCCCTGTTAACTATATCATTGGCATCATGCACGAAGAAATTAGATTTAACACCCAAGTATGGTCTAAATACCGTTTCAATTTACCAAGACCCCGCAAACTACATACATGTGCTTGCGAAAATATATGCAGGATTCAATCTTAGCGGAAATAAAGGCCCGGCAGGTCAACCCGATTTGGGAGGTATTGACGAAGGATTTTCAAGTTACGTGAGGGTATTATGGAATCTTCAGGAACTACCCACCGATGAATCAAAATGCGCCTGGTCTGATCCCGGTATTCCTGATCTGAATACTATGACATGGTCGGCTGATAATTCATTTGTAAAAGCAATGTATTACCGTATATACTTCCAGGTAGCATTATGCAATGAATTTATCCGCGAATCATCTGATGATAAATTAAACTCACGCGGCTTTAGTGATACTGATGTAAGCAATATAAAACAATATCGCAACGAAGCACGTTTTTTAAGAGCTTTAAGTTATTATCATGAATTGGATTTATTTGGAACAGGTCCTTTTGTTGATGAAAAAGATGAGCCGGGTTCTTATTTCCCTCCGCAGATATCACGTGTTGATTTATTCAATTATGTAGAATCAGAATTATTAGCAATTGAAGGTCTAATGACCGCGGCAAAGCAAAATGGATATGCACGGGCTGACAGAGCAGCAGTTGACGCCTTACTCGCGAAGCTATATCTGAATGCAGGAATATACACCGGTAGTGCACGATGGAATGATTGCATTACATATTGCAACAAAATTAATCCGGCAGGCTACGCACTTGATTCAAATTATAAATGGCTGTTTCTTGCTGATAATAATAAATCAACAGAAGTAATTTTTCCCATTACTTCCGATGGGCTTTACACACAATCTTATGGATGTACCACATTTTTGGTTCACGCACCGATAGGTGGTACAATGCCTGCTGCAGCTTATGGAGTTAATGGCGGCTGGGCAGGTTTGCGCGCCACAAAAGGTTTTGTAAATGCTTTTAATAATGATACTTTAGACGGAAGATGGTTATTTTATACAGCAGGTCAAAATCTTGAAATTACTGACATTACTAAGTTTACTGATGGTTATGCTGTTTCAAAATTCAGAAATGTAAGACGCGATGGTTCTAAAGGCTCTGATAATTCGGGCAATTATGCTGATACCGATTACCCGATGTTTCGCCTGGCAGATGTTTACCTCATGTATGCTGAAGCAACTTTACGCGGTGGTAATGGAGATATGGGTTTGGCAGTTGGTTATATAAACCAGTTACGCGAAAGAGCTTACGGCAATACTACTGCTAATATTACTGCTGCCGATCTTAATCTTACGTTTATTCTTAATGAACGTGCTCGTGAACTGCAGTGGGAATGTACACGCAGAACAGATTTAGTCCGTTTCGGATTATTTACAGGTGGTACTTATCTATGGCCATTTAAAGGTGGAGATCCTAATGGTATTGCAGTAGGCGATTATCTGAATCTTTATCCGTTGCCATCTGCTGATCTTGCTGCAAATACAAATCTGCATCAGAATCCAGGTTATTAATAATTCTTAAACAGTTTTAAAAAAATAAAAACAACAGGCTGTATCTTTTATAAGGTGCAGCCTGTTGTGCATTTAACCCGATTATATTTGAAGCTATGAAAAAACAACTGTTTCTATTTCTAACTTTTTTACTCTTGCAAAATCAATTGAACGCGCAACAAAAAACAAATAACATTCCCGGAACGTCCAAATATCCTAACTGTGTTTTTTACGAAATTTTTATTCGCAGTTTTTATGACAGCAATGGCGATGGCATTGGTGATATTAATGGTATAGCCCAAAAGTTAGATTACCTGCAAACGTTGGGTGTGCAAGGCTTGTGGATCACACCAGTGAATCCTTCTCCCTCCTATCATAAATATGATGTAACCGATTATTATAATATTGATAAGGAGTACGGCACGCTTAACGATTATAAAACTCTTATAAAAGAGGCGCATAAAAGAAATATTAAGTTGCTGATGGATATGGTAATCAATCATTGTAGTTCACAACATCCCTGGTTTAAAGATGCCGTTGCAAATCCGAAAGGCGAATACCGAAATTATTTTGTCTGGAAAAATCCTGCTGAAGTAACTGATGAAAAAGATCATTGGTATGTGATAAGAAATAATCGTGCAGAGAATTTAATTCACGCACAAAATTTTCAACCGGGCGAACAAGCGTATTATGGTTTCTTCTCAAGCGAAATGCCCGACCTTAATTATGATAATCCAAAGGTGAGAAGTGAAATGATTAAAGCCGGAAAATTCTGGTTTCAGGAAGTTGGTGTTGATGGTTATAGATTAGATGCTGCTAAATGGATATTTCCCCCCGGAGAAGAAACAAAAAATTATGCATGGTGGCAGGAGTTCACTGCTGCGATGCGAAATGTAAAACCTGACGCATTTTTTGTTGGCGAGATTACTGATAGTTATTCACTCACTGCACCCTATTTAAAAAATGCACTTACCTCAGTTTTCAATTTTGATTTGGGATTTGATTTAATCGAATCATTAAAAGAAGAAAAAGATACAAGCATTGTGAATCTGGTAAAAACATCGCGCGATTATTTTCTAAAGGCTTCGCCTCAATTTATAGATGCTACATTCATTACCAATCATGATCAGAATCGCATAGGGAGTGAAATGCAGGGCAACATTCAGAAAATGAAACTTGCTGCTGCCATTTTACTAACGTTGCCCGGTTCGCCCTTTGTTTATTATGGCGAAGAAATCGGAATGTTAGGCACCAAGCCTGATGAAAATATTCGCGAACCTTTTTTATGGAACACCATTGATAAAGATCTGAACCGGTGCAAATGGATGACACCAAAATTCTCTACTGACACTACTGTAGTTCCTCTTGCCCTGCAAATTGGTGATGTTAACTCAATTTACGATCATTATAAAAAACTGATTGAACTGCGTAATGCAAACCGGGTTTTAAATTCAGGCAACATTCAATCTGTTAATTTCAATGATGACGAATTACTTGCATACAATCGCATACTTGGTGAAAATAGCTTATTGGTAATTCATAATCTTACCGGCAAATCAAAAACAGTTGAGTTAAAATCATTAAGCAAAAAATATTCCCACATTATTTATTCTTCAAAAATTAATAGTGAATTTGATGGAACAAGTATTAACATTGTGCCTTATCAATCGGTGGTGTTGCAGTAATTATAAAATCAAATTAATTAATTAATAGAATTGTTTCTCATTAATTATATTTGTTCAATAAAATATTAAACAATGTTTACTACAATAAAAGGTTATTACGAAAAAGGACGAATAGTTCTTGAAGAAGAATATCCCGTCACGGAAAAAACAGATGTTATTGTAACTTTTCTTGATGAGAAAAAAAAAGATAATAACAGTGTCAAGAGAATTCCGGGTGCGCTTAAAGGAAAGGTGGGGACTCCTGATGATTTTAATGAACCCTTAGATGATCTGAAAGACTATATGTAATTATATGAACTATCTTTATGATAGTCATAATAGGAAACATGAAATAACCTCAAATCCCGAAGGGATGAAATGATTATAATAAACGAAACAATTCACTAAACAAAAACCCCGAAGGGGTGACATTATTATGCCGGGAACATTTTCACAAATCTACATCCAGGTCATATTTGCTGTTAAAGGCAGAGAAAACCTAATCTCCAAACAATGGAAAGATGAATTGCATAAATACATTGCAGGCATCATAAAAGGTAATAACCAAAAATCAATCATCGTAAATGGAATGCCCGATCATATTCATGCATTTATTGGCTTACGACCTGTAATGGCAATTTCCGATTTGGTGAGAGAGATGAAAAACAATTCATCAAATTTTATCAACGATAGAGAATTAGTAAGGGGAAAATTTTCATGGCAGGAAGGATATGGAGCATTTTCATATTCACATTCTCATATTCAAAATGTTTATAATTATGTTTTGAATCAGGAAGAACACCATAAGAAGAAAACTTTTCGTGAAGAGTACATTGGCTTCTTAAAAAAGTTTCAAGTTGAATACGATGAAAAATATTTATTTGATTGGATAGAATAATATCACCCCTTCGGGGTTTTACGGGTGTTCGGGTAATAATATTATTATAATCATATCATCCCTTCGGGATTTATGTACGCTCCGGTACATTATAGCTCATAACTCACATTACAACAACAATTAACAAAATGAAATCCATGCTCATACAATTGACCAATCCAAAAGTTTTAGGTCTTTTACATGAGATGGAAAAATTGAATCTTATAAAAATTCTAAAAAATGATGAGATAAATTTATATGAAAAGTATGAAGGTAAACTTCCCTCATCATTCGGTGATAAACTTCAAAACTATGTTACAAGAGGTCGTGATGAATGGAATAATAAATCCAGACAATTAGGCCTTTCAGTTAAATCAACATTTCACAAAAAATAATTAAATCAAATAACAACACTCATGTTCAAAAAAATCACTTCTCCCCTACTCGCTTTACTCTTTACATTAATTTTTATTTCATGCGGAAATAAGCAACCCAAAAAACTTCGCATTGGTTTATCAATGGATACTTATACCGAAGAACGCTGGAAAAAAGATGCTGAATTTTTTGAAGAACGTGCCGCGCAACTTGGAGCAGAAGTGATACGACAGGTTTGCAATGGCAATGAGCAATTGCAAAATGAGCAGGTTGAAAATCTGCTTACTCAAGGCATTGATGTTTTGGTTATCGTTCCCCACAACAGCAAGACTGCTGCTGCGGCAGTTAAGAGCGCAAAGGCAAGCGGAATAAAAGTTATAGCTTATGACCGTATTATTAAAGACTGTGATTTGGACTTATATGTTTCATTCGATAATGTAAAAGTTGGCGAATTGCAGGCGCAATACATGTTTAATCTTGCTCCAAAAGGAAATTATATTTTAGTTGAAGGCTCATCAACTGATGAGAATGCATTCATGTATGAAAAAGGTCAGTTGAGTATTTTAAAACCTGCTATTGATAAAGGTGATATTACAGTAGTGTCGCAGCAATATTCAAAAGACTGGTTGCCTATTGAAGCCCTTAAACAAGCTCAAAATGCTTTGACAAAATCAAACAATAATATTGCGGCAGTAGTTGTTGCCAACGATGGTCTTGCAAGCGGCTGCATACAAGCTTTGGCTGAACAGCAACTTGCGGGTAAGGTGCCGGTTAGCGGACAGGATGCAGAGTTAGCTGCCATACAACGAATCATTGATGGAACACAAAGCATGACCGTTTATAAACCGATTAAACAACTTGCTTATGCCGGTGCAGAAGCCGCTGTTGCATTCGCGCAAAAGAAAGATGCACAAGGCGTAAACAATAAAATTAACAATGGTACTAAAGATGTTCCTTCACTATTATTAACTCCAATAAGCGTTGACAAAAACAATTATATGGAAACTGTGGTGAAAGACGGATACATTAAAAAAGAACAATTGAAAATGCAAAATTGATAATTGATAATTTTAACGTCATTGCGAGGAACGAAGCAATCCCCCGGATGGTTACTACTAATTAAAGATTGCTTCGTTCCTCGCAATGACGAGTTTCCTTATTCCCTTATTACCTTATTACCTGCAACACATGCTACTCCAAATGCAAAACATCATCAAAGAATTTTCAGGCGTTCGCGCTTTGAATGGTGTTTCATTTACTGTGGAGCAAGGTGAGATACATGCACTTTGCGGAGAGAATGGCGCTGGTAAATCAACCCTGATGAAAGTGCTGTCAGGTGTTTATCCCTTCGGAAGTTATAGTGGTGAAATTATTTTTGATGGAGAGTTGCAACGTTTCAAAACCATTTCAGATAGTGAGCATAAAGGCATTTCAATTATTGCACAAGAGTTGGCATTAGTTCCTGAAATGAGTGTTGCCGAAAATATTTTTCTTGGTCGTGAAATAAAAAAGAATGGTGTAATTGATTGGAGCGCAACAAATGCAGAAGCGGCAAAACTCATTGCAAGACTTGGAATAAATGTTTCCACCAAATCATTAATAAAAAATCTTGGCGTTGGCATGCAGCAGATGGTTGAGATTGCAAAAGCACTTTCAAAACAGGCTCGCCTGTTAATTCTTGACGAACCTACTGCAGCACTCACCGAAAAAGAATCAGAAGTTTTATTACGCATTCTTCTCGATCTTAAAGCGCAGGGATTAACTTCCATTATTATTTCTCATAAACTAAAAGAGGTATTAAGCATTGCTGATAATATTACAGTGCTTCGCGATGGTTCGTCAGTTGGTAGTCTTACATCAAAAGAAGCAAATGAAAACGCATTGGTAAAATTAATGGTTGGAAGACAGATGAATGATTTATTCAACAAGCAAAAATTAGTGCGTGGTGAAAAAATATTGGAAGTTGAAAACCTTACTTCATACACTGAAATCAATAAAGACAAAAAAGTGATTGATGATGCATCAATAGAAGTTTACAAGTCGGAGATAGTTGGTATAGCCGGCCTGATGGGTGCGGGACGAACAGAATTGATACAGGCTGTTTTCGGAGTATGGAAAGGAAAAGTGAAAGGTGCCATTAAACTGATGGGCAAAACTGTATTGCACAAAAGTCCTTTGCAGGCCATTCAAAATGGTTTTGCATTAGTGAGCGAAGACCGTAAAAAATACGGTTTGATTTTACCAGAAACTATCATTAAAAATATTTCGCTTGCGTGGTTACGCAACATGAGCAGGAATGGTTTGATTCAAAAAATTTTAGAGAAAAAAGAAGCACAGCGTTTTAAAGAAGAATTAAAAATAAAAGCATATTCTATAAAACAAGCAGTAGGAAATCTCAGTGGCGGCAATCAGCAAAAAGTTGTTTTGGCAAAGTGGTTACTCACCAATCCAAAGGTTTTAATATTGGATGAACCCACACGTGGCATTGACATAGGAGCGAAAGAAGAAATCTATACACTCATTCAAAAATTAGCACAACAAGGGGCAGCCATTTTAATGGTAAGCTCTGAATTGCCGGAGTTACTCGGTATATGTGACAGGATATATGTAATGCACGAAGGCAAAATTGAAACATGCCTTAACCGCGAAGAAGCTACTCAGGAAAAGATTATGCATTTTGCGGCTGGGTTGGGGTAACTTGGTCGGCTCGTCATTGCGAGGAACGAAGCAATCTGTAATTGGGTAGCAGCTTCCGAGAGATTTGCCTGTGGTTGGTGTTTTTTTCACCAACCACCGACAGCACACCGAAAAATGGTTGGTGAAAAAAACACCAACCCTACGCACAACTTCAAACATCAAACATCAAACTCAAAACCATAAGTCATGCAGGAAAAAATAAATCTTCGTCCATTCATCATGTTAGGAGCACTCATCATGATATGGATTATTTTTTCATTCACCACTGATGGAGTTTTTCTTAATGCGCGTAACTTCAGTAACCTGATGCGGCAAACTTCTATTGTGGGAATACTTGCAACAGGAATGGTGCTGGTTATTGTTGCAGGACACATTGATCTTAGTGTGGGTTCAATGGTAGCGCTTACAGGTGGCATCGCTGCCATAGCAAATGTTTGGGGTGATTACTCCTCTCCCCTTTCAATATTAATTGCACTCCTTGCAGGAATGTTATTAGGTACTGTTAACGGCTACCTTATAGCCTATCAAAACATTCCTGCATTTATTGTTACGTTAGGTGGCATGTTAGTCTATAGAGGAGCTGTAAAAGGAATTACGAAAGGTGAAACAGTCGGTCCCTTAAAAGAAAACTTCCAGGGCATTGGAAGTAGTTTTTTACCTCAGTATATCGCTTACGGTATGATGGTTATCGGAATAATTGCGATAGTATTCTGGCTCGTCAACCAACTTAAAACTGTAAAGGCCGAAGGTGGAAGAACTATAATTCCAATAATAACATCTACCGTATTGGCTGTTGCCATAGTTGCTTTCTTTTTAATGTTGATTCAATACAAAGGTGTTCCCAACCAGGTTTTAATCATGCTGACCATTGCAGGTATTGTAACCTTTGTTGCAATGCTCACTCCTTTTGGTCGTTACGTTTATGCAATAGGCGGAAATAAAGAGGCCGCTTTTTATTCAGGCATCAGCATACGCACCAATTTATTTTTTGTTTACATCATTATGGGTTTGCTTGCCGCTGTAGCTGGAATTGTTTACACCGCACAATTGGGCAATGCAACTGCAAATGCAGGCCGTAATTTAGAACTTGATGCAATTGCCGCATGTGTAATTGGCGGCACAAGTTTGCTTGGCGGCAAAGGTTCTATACCCGGTGCATTACTAGGTGCATTGGTAATGGCTTCACTCGACAATGGAATGAGCCTTATGAATATCCAGGATTTTATACAGGACATTATTAAAGGTATCATCTTAGTTACTGCCGTGTGGTTAGATGTTTCTGGTGGAAAGAAAAATTGATTTGTTTCACCATATTTACAGATTAAATACCAGGTATAAAAAATGTTGACCATGAAAACAACTTGCATTTTTTTTCTGCTGCTTCTTACATTAACCTCTTCAAAAGCCCAGTATTGGATGCAGCGTGGCGGAGGCCTCACCATTGATGAAGGAATGGACATTGCATCTGATGGAGCTAACAACACCTATACCACAGGTTATTTTACAACCACAGCTACTTTTGATAATAACAATATTACCTCGGCAGGGCTTGATGATATTTTTATAGTTAAAACAAGCAGTGCAGGAAACCTTCAATGGCTTAAAAGAGCCGGTGGTTTAAATATTGACAAAGCATTGTCCATTGATGCCGATAATTCAGGTAACATAGTTGTAACCGGATTCTTTTATACCACTGCCGATTTTGTCGGACAAACAATAACGTCAGCCGGGCAGCAGGATATTTTTATTGCAAAATATAATTCAGCAGGCACTTTGCTTTGGGTTAAAAGAGCAGGTGGTACAGGTAGCGATATTGGTAACGGAGTTACTTTTGATAATTCGGGAAATGTGATTGTAACAGGTGAATTTGCAGGCAGTTGTTCATTCGGAAGTACTACCCTTGTTAGCCAGAATAGTTCCATAGATATTTTCACGGCCAAATATGACAGTAACGGAAATTTGCTTTGGGCAAAAAAAGGTTCAGGCCCTTATACTGATCGTGGCACTGATGTGTCTGCCGATGTAAACGGTAACATATACGTAGCAGGAATGTTCAGTGATACCATCACTTTTGATCAGCAACATAACAATCCCATGTACAATGCAATGTTTGTAATTCAATATAATGCATCGGGAACGGAGCAATGGTTCAGGTGGATGGGTAGCGGAACTGCAGTGAACATGGGTGGTGTGGCAGTTCATAATAACGATGTAAACATTACCGGTAATTTCAGCGGTACATTATATTTTTTCGGAGGATCAACCAATCCCACATTAAGCAGCACTTATGCAAATGATATTTTCGTTTGCAGGTTTGATGTACAGGGAAATCTTATCTGGTCTCAGGCAGATGGTTCCTCGAGCGAAGTTACTGCACAAGCTATTGGCACCAATAGTACTGGTGAGATTATTATAGGGGGAAATTTTAAATGCCGGTTTTCAGATTTTTCTCTGCAATACGGTGATGGAGTTTTTTGCAGCGTTGGTTATTGGGATACTTATACTGCTTCTTACGATAACTCCGGAAACTGGCTGTGGGCGCGGCAGTATGGCGGCAATCAAAATGATTATTTTAATGGATTGACCGTATTGCCAAATAATAAAACAGCGAACACCGGTAGCTATGAAAACCGTTTCGGTGTTCCGTTTGAACAAGGTGTTTTTACTGCAAAAGGTCAGCTTGGTGTTGATTATGACAATTTACCTTTAAGTATTCCGGCCTATTGTTCAGATAATAGTTATGGGCATTTTGTGAACTATCTTTCTTATGGCAACAGTGATATTTTTATCAATAGCAACGTTGATATAAACCGCCAGCCCTACGATTATTTTCAAAGAACAGGTTCAATATGCACCCGCCCTTTTAATGACATTTGCATTGGTGGAAGCCTGGCAAATCTCTCATGTCCTGATACAATAACTCATTGCGGATCAACAAGTATTGGTGTTGATTTGAATACATATAATTATATAGATCCTGATTTTAATTATTTATGGAGTACCGGTGATCTCACAGGCTCTATCGGAGTAGCTAACTCCGGTTATTATAATGTAAAGGTCACCTCTGCTGATGGCTGTTTTGTAAACCTTGACACCGTTTATTTTTTATCCAATCCTGATCCGCCCCAGCCACTTATTACTGACAGCAAAGGAATTAATATCAATGCAAGTTCTACCCAACCCATACCAATATGCCTTCCCGATTCTGTTATTTTAACTTGCTCTAATGCCGGTACTAACATAGTACACTGGAATAGTTTTCCTGTTGGTCAAAATCCCGTAACCATTTTCACAGGGGGAAATAAAAACTGCACACTGACAAATCAATTTGGATGCACAAACAGTAATTATGTACAAATAATTGCGGGCATTGCCTTACCTGTTGTTCAGCCAATAATGAAATGTCTTGATGACACTGATGGAAATGATACAATTACTTTGTGTCTTGGAGATAACTTCAGAATGTTTTTATATGACCAGCTTTCAAATCCCGGTGGTAGTAATATAAATTGTTTCCCTGCTATGACTTATGCCAACTGGAATGCCAATGCAACTTTAGCTTATGGTACACCGAGTATATGCTCGCCCTATTCCGAAAATTACTTTTCTCCAATCTCAGTAGGAAATTTTTCAGTAACAATTTCTTCATGGATCATTCGGTCTAATCCATGTGATACAGATTCCATTTTTTGCAGCAAATCTTTATATATTCTAGTTAATCCAACCCCCACCGGAAGCATAAATAACATAGTGATTACCGGTCCAACCACCATCTGTCCGGGTGATACAGTTATGCTTATTGCAACACCTGATACCAATATTTATAATTGGTCAACAGGTGACCAAAATGACACTATTTTTGTGAATCAACCTGGATTTTATTATGCCTCAACATATCAAACAATAACAAATGTATTTGGCTGTTCCGCAACAATTAGCGGATCAGCAAATATTTATATCACACCATATCCCCAGCCAAATGTTACCATGATTCCTGTTAATGGATTGATTTGCCCAAATGATTCAGTCGAACTCATTTGTTCGGGAACAGGGTTGTATCACTGGCAAGGGCCTAACGGAAATGTTGGCAATAATGCCAGTGCTGTGTATGTAAATACACCCGGTTTTTATTATTGTATTCAGACAGTGGCCCCAGGCTGCGACCTTGTTTCTAATACGGTGCAGGTGATACAGTATAATATTCCATTAATTATTTCTTTTCCGGGTGAAGCTATTTGCTCTAATACTCCGGTTATGTTAACTGTTATAACGAATCCCGGCAGTATAATTCAATGGCTGCCACCGCTATCAGGGAGCGCAATGAATCAGACGATAACTATGGCTGGCACTTATAATTGCAATGTAACTTCCTGTTCGATTGTTACTCCTTTGAGTTTTACTGTTTATAAAGATTCAGCAAATGCACAGATAACAGCAGGAAATTCTTTGCTGACCTTTTGTAGCGGTGATTCTCTTTTACTCACTGCAAATACAGGAATGACAGGATATTCATGGCTACCTGCCGGTGACACAACTATGAATATTTATGTCAATCAACCCGGGAATTATTCGCTCATAACCACAAGCGTACACGGATGTAAAGACACAGCAACTATTACAATAAATGAAGTTCAGAATACGCTTTCCCCTCCTATTGTTTCTGATACCTTAATTTGTGCAGGCGATTCTGTTTTAATAATTGCTGATAGTAATGATTCGATACATTGGTCATTGACTCAATCATATTCAAATACTTTTCAGATCGGGACTTCACTTCAAACCTCTGCTTTAACTACGCCTGTTACTTATTATTTATTCACTGAAGCAGGGCTTTGTAAAAGCGGTTTTGATTCTGTTGTTATTACTATTGATGAACATTGCCACACTATTTTTATTCCAAATGTATTTACTCCCAACGGTGACGGAATAAATGATTTCTTCCCCGCATATTCAGGACTTTATAAACTCGATATAAAAATATTCGACCGCTGGGGAATTGTTGTTTACGAGGGTTTACAAAAACTGAACGGTTGGGATGGTCGTACAACAAATGGCGAATGGGTGCCTGACGGTACGTATTATTATGCGCTCACTGCTTACTTTTTTGATGGAACTCCTTACAGCCAAAAAGGATTTTTGACATTACTAAAAAATTAAAACTCTTTACACTTACATGCGTATGGTTGGTGTTTTTTTCACCAACCATCGGGATGTGCTGTCAGTGGTTGGTGAAAAAAACACCAACCACCTGCAAAAAATGGATATTGGTAAATCAAAGTCATTTGATTACAATTACACGTTCATCATTTAATACACTCCCCTATTATGAAAAAACTTCTGCTATCACTTTCAGCAATTCTTTTTAACACAATAGTTTTCGCGCAAACTATTTGTAATCCTACCGGTAATGTTGTTCTCTTTTCAAATTATGATGGCGGACAATTGGATATAAATGTGGATGTAAATATTCCGAACCTTAAAATTGGTGTGGTGAGTTACGAACCTGTTGCCATAAATCTTTCAGGTACTTTTGTGAATAATGTCAGTGCAGTCAGGTTTGCAGGTTATGTAACTACCACTAATAATCATTGCACCAATACACCACCGCAAACAATTATTAATGGCGCTCCTGCCGGAACGGATACTATTATTTTTATGCCTTCATCGCCTGTTCCTAATCCTAATGGCTATTACATTATCATTTGCAACTACTCATGCGACACTGCAAATAACCAGGGCGGCTGCAACACACCTGATCAGATAGCAGCGTATTTTATCCAGGAGTTTGGTGGACAAATGCGTTTTCATTATACACAATACGGATGCTGGACAGGGACACATTTAATAAGTGCAGGCGGCAATTGTTGTGTGGGTGCAACATCAGTTGTTGTTCCACCGGTGGCAGGATTGCAATCATCAGATACAACATTTTGTGAGAAGTTATGTTTAGACTTTACTGATCTCTCAAGTAATAGTCCAACAACATGGCAATGGTTTTTTCCCGGTGCTGACAGTACAACAAGCTCACTGCAGAACCCAACTTACATTTGTTATAACAATTACGGAAGTTTTGATGTTACGCTTATAGCCTGCAATAGTGGCGGATGCGATACCATAACAAAAACAAATTTTATAAACGAATATCCTGAACCTTACGATAGCATCTGGCAGTCGAATGACACGTTATACTCTCTGCCTGCTGCAACCTATCAATGGTATGAAACAACATCGGGATTAATAACCGGGGCAACATCACAAGCATACGTAACTACAATGGCGGGTAATTATTATTGCCTCATAACAGATAGCATTGGCTGTATTGGCAATTCAAATACCATTGCGATAACAACTGGCATTACAACGGTATCAGCCAATATCAAAACTGTTATACAACCCAACCCATTTAACAATGAAATTACCGTAAGCATTGAAAAACTGAATCTGAAAAATGTTCAGTTGATTTTAAAAAACAGCCTTGGACAAACTGTGATAAGTGAAAATGGTTTCGCCAATGCAGGCAACTTTAAAACAACTTTATCCACAACTAATTTATCAAAAGGAATTTACCTGTTACAAATAATTATTGACGGGCAAATGCTTTCAAATAAAATTATTAAGGAGTAGGATAAATTATTGATAGAAGAATTTCTGCTGTACTACGCTCCGGTAATTGTCATTCTGTAAGGAACTTCTGTGTTTGGAAACGAATTTTCGGTTTGCGCACAATTGACTGAATGGAAAGTATTGTGAAAATGAAATCCGGTTTCAAACAACCAATTGAACAAAGTACAAACATATGCTCCTTTTCACAGAAGGTTCTTTCAGAATGACATAGTCGTCCTTGTCATCCTGCAAGGAACTTCTGTGTTTGGAAACGAATTTTCGGTTTGCGCACAATTGATTGAATGGAAAGTATTGTGAAAATGAAATCCGGTTTCAAATAATCAATTGAACAAATACAATCATGCGTTCCTTTTCAAAGAAGGTTCTTTCAGAATGACATAGTCGTCCTTGTCATCCTGCAAGGAATTTCTGTGTTTAGAAACGACCCGCCAATAACATATACTACAGTAGTTACAAAAGCGAGTTACTTTGGTGGAAGTGATTTTGATTGAGTACAATATTCGCAGCACTTTGGGACGCTCTATGCTTTCTAATATGCCTGTACTATAAAGCGGCAATTATTTATTTGCAGTTTCAACTTCTTTACTACCTTTAACCTGTTGTTCCACCTGAACACGAATGCCATGAAACGCCATTTAACCTTTTTATTATTAGTTATTGTGTCTTGTGCACTTGCCCAGCCCCAAAGCAGTTGCCCTAATGCCGATTTCGAGCAGGGTAACTTTACTAACTGGCTTGGCGAAACCGGTACCTGCTGCCCCATCTCTACCAGTGCAAGCGGAATAGTTCCGGGAAGGCATACTATTATGAGCGGCCCTGGCACTGATCCTTATTCGCTTGGACAGATTCCTGTTGTAGCGCCTGGCGGGCAGTACTCGGCACGATTGGGAAATGATAATGTAGGCGCAGAAGCTGAAAAACTTATTTACAATTTTACTGTTTCACCGCAAACTGAATTGTTCATTTACCGTTATGCAGTAGTGCTTGAGGACCCCGCACATGATCCGGCAGAACAGCCGCGGTTTGAGATTCGTGTTTTTGATCAGAATGGAATTGATGTTTCATGCGGCACTTATAATGTAGTGGCAAGTGCAAGTATTCCGGGCTTTCAGAATAACGGTGATTATCGTTTTAAAACATGGACCACCGTAGGCATTGAGCTATCGCAATACATGAATCAAAATGTAACGATTGAATTTTCAACCGGTGACTGTTCGCTTACCGGGCACTTTGGCTATGCTTATGTTGATTGCTATTGCAGCGCGCTACAGATCAACAGTGATTTTTGCCCTGGTTCAGGATTCTCTGTTTTGCAGGCACCGCCCGGCTTTGCAAGCTATGCATGGAGCAACGGAGCCACCACGCAAAATGTTACCATTCCAAATCCCATGGTGGGAACTAACTATACAGTTACCATGACATCGGTTACAGGTTGCACAGTTTCACTCACTAACGTGATAACCATTACCACCATGACTGCTGATTTTACTACTTCGCAAAGCTTGTGTCAAAACGATGCGCAATTTTTTGATAACTCATCAGTGCTTAACGGAACTCCTATAGTAAGCTGGCAGTGGAGCTTTGGAGATGGAACTACAGGCAGCGTTAAAAATCCCCAGCATTTATATGCAAATGCCGGTAATTATGTTGTTACACTTATATCTGCTAACGGGGGCGGGTGCGTTGACACCATTTCAAAGCCTGTTACCATAGACACTATACCCAATGCAAATTTTTCTTACACGGCCGCATGTCCGGGCACTCCCATAACTTTTACCGATAACACTGTAATTACTGCCGGGGTGATCACCTCATGGCTTTGGAACTTTGGCACTGTTACCTCTAACCTGCAAAATCCATCACATACCTACCCTGCCCCCGGAACAAATAATGTATCGCTTATTGTACAGACCTCTAATGGATGCAAGGATACGGTTATATTGCCTGTTACCACATCACCTTCACCGGTAGCTGATTTCACTTACACCCCGGCATGTAATAACCAGCCTTTGATTTTCACAAGCAACATTTCTTTTCCATCAGGAACCATCACTTCATACAATTGGAATTTTGGTGACGGAACTTTTGATTTAACAGCAAACCCCGCCCATGCATATAGCAGTCCCGGCACATATACTGTTACGCTTATTGTGCAGGGTAGCAATGGCTGCGTTGATTCCATTCAAAAACAGGTGGTGTTTAATGCTGTGCCTGCTGCAAATTTTACCTACAGTAATTTATGTGAAACAAATGCCTCTTCATTTACTGATTTGTCAGTTCTCACAGGCGGCAGCATCAATGCCTGGAATTGGAATTTCGGAGACGGCACGGCTGCATCAATTATTAAAAATCCTTATCACGTTTATGCTGCTGCCGGAAATTATACCGTAACGCTGATTGCAACAGGTACCAATGGCTGCAAGGATACGCTTGCACAAAACATTGTTATTAAACCTTCGCCTGTTGCTGCATTTAATAATTTACCGGTTTGTCCGGGCAGCCCCGTACAATTAACTGATATGTCACAATTCGCTTCTGGCAATATCACTAACTGGAGCTGGAACTTTGGCGATGGCAGTCCTTTAAGTGCGTTGCAAAATCCACAACACATTTATGTTATAGGTTCTTATAATGTAACGTTAGTGGTAACAGGAAATAACGGGTGCGTGGATACGCTCGTGCAGCCGCTCGCTACACTAACTGTTCCTAATGCATTGTTTACTTCAACAGCCACATGTGGAAACCTGCCTGTCACATTTACTGATCAGTCAACAGCGGCAGGCTCATCTATCAGTTCGTGGAGTTGGAACTTTGGTGATGGTTCTCCCTTTTCATTGATACAAAACCCCTTGCATACGTATAATGCACAGGGTGCCTATTTTGTATCACTAATCGTACAGGCTTTGAATGGTTGTATTGATACCTTGAATAAAGAAGTAATTGTAAGTCCTTTTCCAACTGCTGATTTTAATTTCACTGCTCCGTGTAAATATGATTCAGTAAACTTTTATGATCTGTCAACAGTACCCGTTGGCTTTATAACCACCTGGGAATGGAATTTCGGGAACAGCACATCAGCAGTTAATGTGCAAGACCCGGCAGTTCTGTACAACGTTTCGGGAACTTATCCTGTTTCGCTTATCGCAATCAGTTCAAACGGATGCAGGGATACCGTTGTAAAAAATATTACTGTAAAGCCATTGCCGGTTGCCGATTTCTATTTTCAATCTGTTTGTCAGAATGTTCCGGTAATGTTTGCAGACAGTTCAAAATTAAATGGAGGAACCATTACATCATGGAACTGGGATTTTGGTGATGCCGCTGTTTCATCACAATCAAATCCTTTTCATGCCTATACGCTTTCAGGTAATTATAATGTGCAATTAATAGTGACCGGGAGTAATGGCTGTATTGACACTTTGGTCAAAACCGTTTTTATCAAGCCATTGCCTGTAGCTCATTTTGGCTTTAATGATGTTTGCGTTTATTATTCAGTGGCATTTCACGATAGCTCATCGCTTGCCGGTGGCAATGTTATTGACTGGGATTGGGCTTTTGGTGATGGCAAGGGAGATACGGTAAATCAAAACCCATCGCATACTTACAATGCTCCCGGTAGCTATAATGTATTGTTAACCGTAACAGGAAACAATGGATGCTCTAACAACCACGTTATACCTATAACAGTTTTCCCCCAGCCCGTTGTCAGTTTTTCGCATGACACTGCCTGCATCAATTATCCATTACAGTTTACCGATCTTTCTTCAGGTGTTGGCACTTCAGTTTCAGCGTGGCATTGGACATTTGGCGATGGAGGCAGTTCCCTGTTGCAAGATCCTCTTCACGCCTATCTTTCAGATACCAATTTTGCGGTAACGCTTATAGTCACATCAGGACAGGGTTGCACAGACACAGTGAATAAAATAATTACAGTTTACCCCGGACCGCAGGTTGATTTTTCATCTGCAAATGTTTGTTTTAAACAGCCCATGCTTTTTAAGGATTCTTCAATTGCGGTTGCAGGAACTATTGCCGCTTACAACTGGAATTTTGGCGACAGTTCTTCATTTTCATCTGCCCAAAATCCTTCACACAATTATTCTGTGCCAGGCAATTATATTACGTGGCATTATGTAACAAACTCTTACGGTTGCCGCGATTCTGCATCAAAAACTTTTGAAGTGTATGAATTGCCCGTGCCTGTTTATCTTGCTTCCGACACTGCCGGTTGCAAGCCGCTGCCTGTTAACTTTACTTCACTGTCATATACCAATGATGGTAATATTACCAACTGGAACTGGCAGTTTGGCGATGGCGGCACTGATACTGTAATTAATCCTTATTATGTTTATAATAATGATGGCTTTTATAATGTAAGTCTGTCGTTGCAGACAAACCTTGGCTGCAAGGACTCTATCACAAAAATAAATTGGATTAATGTTTATCCTAAACCTGTTGCAGCTTTTGATTTTTATCCGCAGGATCTTTCTGTGTTCTTGGACTGGACACAGGTTACTGATGAGTCTATAGGAGCTACGCAATGGTTTTATGATTTTGGCGACAGCTTAACTTCTGAACTTCAACACCCGAAACATACTTATGCCCAGCCTGGAATTTATAACATTTACCAGATTGTTACTAACCAGTATGATTGCAAGGACACCTTATATAAAATAATAGAAGTGAAGGATGGCACTGCTATTTATATTCCGAATTCATTTACTCCGAATGATGACGGAAGCAACGATCGCTTTGCACCTATAGGGTACCATGTTAAAGATTTCCTGATTTACATTTTTAATCGCTGGGGCGAAGAAGTCTTTAAATCTTCAAACTTGAATCAGCCCTGGGATGGTACTTACAAAGGAACACATGCACAGGAAGGCGTGTATGTTTACCTGCTTAAGGTGCAGGATGTAGAAGGAAAGACAAAGCTGTATAAAGGAACTGTGAGTTTGGTGAGGTAATTTAAGGATGTTCTGAAAATTCATTTTTTTCCAGCACCGGAAATATTTCACCAACAACAATTTATTAAATCCTATACAGATTTGTATCAGAAAAATTTATATTTGTCACTATAATTTAAAAACAAAAAACTATGAAGAAAACTAACATTATTGCAATGACAATTGCGCTTACATGTTCATGCATTGCCGTGAATGCGCAGGACACAAAACAACCCCAGGCTGTTAACGCTGATGTGGCTAAGCCGAATTCAGAACAGGCAGCTATGGAAAAAGCATGGATGGCATACATGACACCCGGCCCAATGCATGAAATGCTTGCCAAGTGCAATGGCGACTGGAAGGAAGATATAACTATGTGGATGGCTCCCGGTGCTCCACCTACTAAAAGCACTTCTGTGTGTTCAAACACAATGATACTTGGCGGACGCTACCAGCAATCTACGCACAAAGGCGATTTTAACGGAATGCCCTTTGAAGGAATAAGCACTGTAGCTTATGATAATGCTTTGAAAATGTATATCAGCACCTGGATTGATAATATGGGAACAGGCATCATGTATATGAAAGGAACTTTCAATGAAAAAAACCACATGCTTACCTCAACCGGTAAAATGGTTGACCCAATGACAGGAAAAGAAATTAACGTAAGAGAAACCTTTAAGTTTGTTGATGACAACAAACAAGTAATGGAGATGTTTGAAACGAGAGAGGGAAAAGAACGTAAAACAATGGAAATAACCTATACAAGATAGGTTAACATATTTAAAGTTATAAAATAGGTTGTCACGAAAAGGGGCAGCCTTTTTTTATTTTCACTGCGATCATCTATCACCAACTAACCTATACCATAAGGGTTATTTTTTTTTTAAGTTAGCTTATTAGGTACTTTTTAAGACTATCTCATCGCTTAAAAGACAGCATCAAAATTAAATCATTACAGGTGATTGTTTTAATATTTCACCATCGTGCTGTACATCTAATTTATAATCTTTGATTTCTTTTACCCAGGCTTTATAATAGTATGCAAGTTTACCATTGTTAACAGAAAAACTGATTCCTCAATTGAAACAATCCC